>JAAFGW010000161.1 GCA_010365175.1 Sulfuriferula multivorans
ACAACTTCCGGAAATCCTTAGGGTTCATCGCAACACCTATCTGCTTGATTCAGATGCATATAACATAGACCAATATTGAACGGTTACATAGCCAATTTTTATCGCAACGTCGTAGTTGAGATGAAATATGGATTTTTAGAGGAGCCCAACAAGTCATGTTCGAAAAAACCATCGGTCACGCCAAGGACAGCCTCGCAGAGGTCTCGCGCGAAGCAATTGATCGCGCGGGCGAGCGGTTATCCGGTGTAGTCAAGGATGGCGTGTCACAAGCCGGCACCGAACTCAAGGACGTCATCTGGGAAGCCAGTCAGGAAATCGACGCCAAGCTCGACAAAATTTCCGACGAAATTCACGCGCAGCGGCAGTTCACCAAGGACGATGTACGCGAACTGGTCGATTACGCTGGCGAAAAATTGGGCACGCTGATGGACGAGCGTATCGTCAGCGCAAAATCCGAAATCTCCTCCTTGGTGCAGGAAAAGGTCGAATACTTCAAACACGAGATCGACAGCTTTTTTATCGAGCGTCAGCGCGACCTCGCGCGTGAGCGGCGGCGGCTGTTCATCAACGTCGCCATCGCCATTCTGGCATCTTTGTCGCTAGGGTTTGTGTCCTGGCTATATCACCAGTATCTCGGCGGCGGTCTCGACGTCTTCGCCATCTTCCGCATCGTGTTTGCCTCGTTGGCGGGCGGCTATGCCGCCTATCTGGCAATCCGGCTTTTACGCCGCTGGCTATCGATGTCGGAGCACAAGAAGGACACGCTGTTTCTGGTCAGCCGCTATTGGGGCGTGCTGCGACCCGTAAGCATATTCGGCACCCTGATTCTGGTATGCCTGATGGCCATATTGGTGGGTTTTTTGTTGTTCCCGGACCAGATTGCGCACCTGACCGGCAGCGAGAGATGGCTCAAGAACCTGCGTGAAGCCTATCCCCTGATTCGATAGTCCGCCCTGCAATCCGTCGATTAAACGGCCTCGAGTGACGCCAACTCCCAACGGGGTTTAACTGCAAAGCTCAGATCCGGCTGAGGAGGTGTTCCGGATAAACACGCGGCCAGTCGTTGCGCACCCGCGTAGGCAATCATCGCGCCGTTATCGGTACAAAACTCCATGCGCGGATAAAACACGGTAATCCCACGTCGCAATCCTTCGGCCGTAAGTTGCGCGCGCAAATGCGTGTTAGCCCCGACTCCGCCGGCAACAACCAATCGGGTTGCGCCGCTTTTCTTGCAGGCAGCCAGACTCTTGCGAACCAGCACATCCACCGCGGCAGTCTGAAACGCAGCGGCAATGTCTGCCGCCTGGTCCAGGCCTTCCTTGCGCACCAGGGTCAGCACGGCCGTTTTGAGACCGCTGAAACTAAAATCAAAATCGCCCGAATTCAACATCGGACGCGGTAAAGTAAAGCGTGTGGCATCCCCGCTTGCTGCCAGTTTCGACAACGCCGGTCCACCCGGATAGCCCAGACCCAACAACTGAGCGGTCTTGTCGAACGCTTCGCCCGCTGCATCGTCCAGCGTTTCACCCAGCAAGGCATAACGGCCCACGCCTGAAACCAGCATCAATTGGGTATGGCCGCCAGACACCAGCAAGGCGACAAACGGAAATTCGGGAGGGGTATCCGAAATCAGCGGCGACAGCATGTGGCCTTCGAGGTGATGCACCCCAACTGCGGGAATATCGAGCGCAAACGCCAGCGCGCGCGCCATGCCCGCACCCACCAGCAATGCACCGGCGAGCCCCGGACCCTGCGTAAAAGCGATGCCGTCGAGGTCGGCCAGTGTGCGCCCACTCTCTTCAAACACCTGACGGGTCAACGGCAGCAGACGCCGGATGTGGTCGCGCGACGCCAGTTCCGGCACCACGCCGCCATATTCGTTGTGCATCGCGATCTGCGAATACAATGCGTCCGCCAGCAGACCCTGCGCGCTGTCATACAGCGCGACACCGGTTTCATCGCAGGAAGATTCAATGCCAAGTACCAACATTAGGAGAGGGATTACAGGGGGGACTGGAATAAAGCGCGTGAACTTGCTATTATTCTCGTTTTTCCCGTTTCCCGGAAGCCATCTTCACATGCCTCACGTCAAAGTCAAAGAAAACGAGCCGTTCGATGTCGCCCTGCGTCGCTTCAAGCGTTCCATCGAAAAAGTGGGGCTCCTGACCGAACTGCGCGCCCGCGAGTTCTACGAAAAGCCCACCGCCGAACGCAAGCGCAAGCTCGCCGCCGCGGTCAAGCGTCAAAGCAAGCGTCTGCGCGGTCAGCAACTCCCTCCCAAGATGTATTGATTCTGCGTTCACGCAGAATCACGCTCACGCAAAATCACCCTGTCGAAAATAGCCCCAAAGCATGTCTCTCACGCTTCGCATTACTGAAGACATGAAGACGGCTATGCGCGCCAAAGACACGGTGCGCCTCGGTACGATTCGCCTGCTTCTGGCTGCCATCAAGCAAAAAGAAATCGACGAACGGATCGAGTTGGATGACACCGCGGTCAGCGGCATCGTCGAAAAGCTCATCAAGCAGCGCAAGGATTCGATCAGCCAGTTTCAGGCGGCCGGTCGTGACGACCTGGTGGCGGTTGAACAGGCTGAACTCGTCGTGTTGCACGACTACCTACCTGAGCAACTGTCCGCTGCCGAAGTTGAGGCCGCGGTGGTTGCCGCGATTGCCGAATCTGGTGCAGCCAGTGCGAAGGATATGGGCAAGGTCATGGGGCTGGTTAAACCCAAACTCGCCGGCCGCGCCGACATGGGGCAGGTTTCCGCGTTGATCAAAGCCCGCCTGGCGGGTTGACGTCTCCCACCCGGATCCGTCCGGGTTTATCATGCGCT
This sequence comes from Sulfuriferula multivorans, assembly GCA_010365175.1. Lineage (GTDB taxonomy): Bacteria > Pseudomonadota > Gammaproteobacteria > Burkholderiales > Thiobacillaceae > Thiobacillus. The sequence goes on from JAAFGW010000161.1 coordinate 2,838, forward strand.
AACCATGATCCCGCGTGATTTCATCGACACTCTGCTCGCCCGCGTCGACATTATTGACGTGATCGACCGGCGCGTTCCGCTGAAAAAAGCCGGCCAAAATTATCAGGCCTGCTGTCCGTTCCACAGCGAAAAAACCCCGTCCTTCACCGTCAGTCCGACCAAGCAGTTCTATCACTGTTTTGGCTGTGGCGCACATGGCACAGCGCTCGGCTTCCTGATGGAATACGAGCACATGGGCTTTCCCGACGCGGTTGCGGCCTTGGCGCAGGATGTCGGTCTGCCCATTCCGGAGTCGGCCCAGGAATCGGATCGGCCCAGACCGCCGCCCGCTTTGTGGGACGCGCTCGAACAGGCCTCGCAGTTCTATAAACAACAACTCAAGCAGTCTCCGCTCGCAATCGACTATTTAAAACGACGCGGGCTCACTGGCATCATCGCGGCACGCTACGGCATCGGGTACGCACCCGATGGCTCGCCACTAAAGCAGGTTTTTACCGATTACTCAGCGGATGCGCTCGCCGCATCAGGGATGGTTATCGACGGTGACCACGGACGCTACGATCGTTTCCGCAACCGCATCATGTTCCCGATCCGCAACGTTAAAGGCCAGATTGTCGGCTTTGGTGGGCGTGTACTGGATCAGGGTGAGCCCAAATACCTAAACTCTCCGGAAACGCCCCTGTTCCACAAGGGCTCGGAGATTTATGGCCTGTTTGAGGCGCGTGCCGCAATCAAGGCCACTGGCCGGGTCATCGTGGTCGAAGGCTATATGGACGTGGTGGCTTTGGCGCAGCATGGGGTGGAGTTCGCCGTTGCCACACTTGGCACGGCGACCACACCGATCCATACACGCACGCTGTTACGCCACAGCGACCGCCTGATTTACGCCTTCGATGGCGACAACGCCGGGCGCAAAGCCGCTTGGCGCGCACTGGAAAATTCGCTGGAAGCGCTGCAGGACGGCAAGGAAGTCAGCTTCCTGTTTCTGCCCGAAGGCGAAGACCCCGACAGTTACATCCGTACCCACGGCCAGGCCACGTTTTTGAAAATGCTGGATACCGACACGCTGCCGCTCTCGGCTTTTCTGGTTCGCGAACTGGTACGAGACCGCAAACTCAACAGCCAGGAGGGTCAGGCTGCACTGTTAAAAGCAGCCAAACCCCTGCTGGAAAAAATTGCTGCACCTTTGCTGGCCAGCCTGATCCAACGCCAGATCGCTGAATTGGCCCACTTGCAGCCTGGAGACCTCAGTCAAATGGGGGTCAAACCCGCCGCAGCGAGACGAGCCCCACCACAACGGCCACAACGTCGTATCGCGCCCTCATACCTGCGCAACCTGGCACACGCACTGCTGATGCTGCCGCAACGTGCCGCAGAAATCGAGGACCAATGGCTCGAAGTCGACGACCCACTGGGCGCGCCCGTTCGCTCGCTGGTGGACTGGTTATCAAAACTTGATGCGCCCGTTTCCCCCGCTGCACTCAAAGAGGCCGCACGCGGCAGCGAACTTGAGCCCCTGATTGATGAACTTATGACCGGTCTGCTCGACAAATCGGATGATTGGGACTGGAACGCTCATTTTGAACTTGCGGTCGAACAATTACGTGAAAAATGGCGGCTGCGTCGAAAGCAGGAACTGAGTTCACGGTCTTTGAGCAGTTTGTCCGAGTCGGAACGGAATGAATTGACCTAACTGGCACGGTCCTAGCTTGTCACAAACGTCAAGACAAACCCCCCGATTACGGTATAATTGCCGGTTTTTGAACGATTTTATCTCCCTTGTGCAGCAAGCGCAGGGCGGAATTTAAGCGGAGAAATATCTGTGGCCGTACGTGGAAGAAAACCAGGCAGTGGCGCCAAAAAAGCCGAAGCGCTGATCCCTCTGAAGGCACTGACCCCGGTGGAAGCCGAGGCACGCCGCACCCAACTGAAGAACCTCATCATTCTGGGTAAGGAACGTGGCTTCCTGACTTACGCAGAGATCAACGACCACCTTCCCGACGAAGTGCTGGACGCCGACCAGATCGAGGGCGTGATCAGCATGCTCAACGACATGGGCATCCAGGTCTACGATGAGGCGCCGGACGCAGAAACCCTGCTGTTACATGAATCCGCACCCGCCGCCACCGATGAAGATGTGGCCGCAGAAGCTGAACAGGCACTCACCACCGTCGACTCCGAGTTCGGCCGCACCACCGACCCGGTCCGCATGTACATGCGCGAGATGGGCTCGGTCGACCTGCTGACCCGTGAAGGCGAAATTGAAATTGCCAAACGGATCGAGGAAGGTCTGCGCCACATGGTGATGGCCATTTCATCGTGTCCGCTAACGATCCAGCAAATTCTGGATATGGCGTCTCAGGTTGAAAACGAAACCATGCGCATCGATGAGTTGATCGATGGCTTTGTTGAAGTCGAAACTGAAAAAGAAGAAGAGGAAGAAGAGGAAGAAGAAGACTCCAGCGCCGAGGACGACGACGATAGCGAAGAAGATGACGAAGAGGCCACGGCCAAACTGGTTGCGGCCAATCTGGCGCAACTAAAGGTTGAGGCACTCGCCCAATTCGACTTCATCCGCAAAGCCTATAAAAAGGCACAAAACGCACACGTCAAGTTCGGCCTCGGTAGTCCTCAGCACATGAAGGCGCAATCCGAAGTCACTGAACTGTTGATGGTTATCCGATTCACGGTTCGCCAAGTAGACAGCCTGTGTGAGAAAATCCGCAGTGCGGTGGAAGAAGTCCGTTCGCATGAACGCAAGATCATGGAATTCTGCGTCGCTCGCTCCGGCATGCCCCGCCCGCACTTCATCAAAGGCTTCCCCGGCAACGAAACCAACATGGCCTGGCTGGACAAGGAAATCGCCGCCAAAAAGGCCTATTGCTCGACCCTCGCCAAGGTTCAGTACGAAGTTAAAGCACACCAGGAAGCCCTCATTGCGATGCAGGATCGTGTGGGCCTACCGATCAAGAGCCTGAAGGACGTCAACAAACAGATGTCCACCGGTGAAGCGAAAGCACGTCGCGCCAAGCGTGAAATGATCGAAGCCAACCTGCGGCTGGTGATCTCGATCGCCAAGAAATACACCAACCGCGGCCTGCAGTTCCTCGACCTGATTCAGGAAGGCAACATCGGCCTGATGAAAGCCGTGGAAAAGTTCGAATACCGTCGCGGCTACAAGTTTTCGACTTACGCCACCTGGTGGATTCGCCAGGCGATCACGCGCTCGATTGCTGACCAGGCACGCACCATCCGCATTCCAGTGCACATGATCGAAACCATCAACAAGATGAACCGGATCAGCCGTCAAATTCTGCAGGAAACCGGTGTCGAGCCTGATCCTGCAACGTTGGCACTGAAGATGGAAATGCCGGAAGAAAAAATTCGCAAAATCATGAAAATCGCCAAAGAGCCGATTTCCATGGAGACGCCGATTGGCGACGACGAAGACTCCCATCTGGGCGATTTCATCGAGGATTCCAGCACCCTGTCGCCCGACGACTCAGCAATCTACTCCAACCTGCGCGACGCCACCCGCGAAGTGCTGGACAGCCTGACCTCACGTGAGGCCAAGGTGTTGCGGATGCGCTTCGGTATCGAAATGAATACCGACCACACGCTGGAAGAAGTCGGCAAGCAGTTTGACGTAACGCGTGAGCGGATTCGCCAGATCGAAGCCAAAGCTTTACGCAAGTTGCGCCACCCGACCCGTTCCGAGCGGCTGAAAAGCTTTGTCGGTAGCGGCGAAGAATAAGCACCACGCCCCGCCATTCGGCGGGGTTTTAGAGGTGTCCTTTAACCGTTTTCGGGTCTGTAGCTCAGCTGGTTAGAGCAGGGGACTCATAATCCCTTGGTCCACGGTTCAAGTCCGTGCAGACCCACCATTTAACTCAAACATCGCGGATAAT
>JAAFGW010000162.1 GCA_010365175.1 Sulfuriferula multivorans
CGGCCCCATTCGTTTGGAGAAAACGTGAGGTCAAGGGTGCGCAACTCAGAAATACAATCGTTAATTTACGCAATTAAACACTAGTTTGGTTGCGTCATCTGCGCCAGCGTTGGCATACCGGCGCAATCAATCATAACGAGTGCCTGGCTGCGCTGAACCGTCTAAGCTGGCCCGTCTAATTCTGTTCTGAACAGGCCAGCGCCTTGTCCAGCGCCTCCATGAATGCGCTGACCTTGATCGGCTTGGTGAGGTAGTTGAAGAATCCCGCCTTCAGGCCCTTCTCAATGTCGCATGGCATGGCGTTGGCACTGAGGGCAATGACTGGAATATAGGCCGTTATCGGGTCGTCGTGCAGCACTTTCAGCGCTTCGATTCCGCTCATGCCCGGCAGATTGATGTCCATCAGGATCACATCCGGAATATGGGTGCGCGCCAGCGCGATGCCTTGATTGCCGTCGCGCGCACTGAGCATGTGTAGCTGAGTGTGGTCCTCGATGATGTGCTCGACCAGCAACAGGTTGGCCGGATTGTCTTCCACATAGAGCAGGGTGCGCAGCATCGTGTTTTCCCTGGTTTGAGGCGCGCATTTCGCGGGTAGGGGATTGCCCGTGGCAAGGTGCGGCATCGTGTCAACGTTCAGCTCGATCCAGAATTCGCTGCCCACCCCAACTGCGCTTTCGACGCCGATGGCGCCGCCCATCTGTTCGACCAGTTGCTTGGTGACCACCAGGCCGATGCCGGTTCCTTCCACGGAGCCATGCTCTTGTCCAAGCCGATTGAATGGCTGGAACAGCTGCTCCAGCTGGTGCGGTGGCAAACCCACACCGCTGTCCTTGATGCTGATGCGGATTCGCTCCGGGCTGACCCGGCTGCATCGCACCTCAACCGTTCCATTCTCGCGGTTGTATTTGACCGCATTGGACAGCAGATTGATCAACGCCTGCTTGACGCGGACGCGATCGACATTGACCTGCCAAGCGGGATCGAACGGGGGAAAGCTGATCTGGATGCCGCGTTGTTGCGACTGCGGTTCGATCATGAATTCACATTCACGCATGATATCGATCAGCAATACCGGTTCTAGCGACAGCGATAGTTTGCCGGATTCGACCACGGCAAGATCGAGGATATCGTTAATCAGGTCCAGCAGATACCATCCCGCCTGGGTAATCTGCTGCAGCCTGACAGTCTGGGCGGCCGTTGGCGGGGGCGACCCCACCTCCAGCAACTGGGCGAAGCCGAGGATGGCATTGAGCGGGGTGCGCAGCTCGTGGCTCATGCTGGACAGGAACTTCGATTTGGCAAGGTTGGCTTTTTCCGCCGCCAACTTGGCGTGCTCCAGCTGCGCCTGAGTCGCCTGGAGTTGTTCGGTCAGTATGTGCGCCTCTATGGTCGAGACAACCAGGCCTTCATTCGCTTGCAGCAATGTCGCCATGTGATCGTTGGATGCGGCCTGTTTCGTCTCTGCCGTGCCAATGTCCTGTTCGCGCGAGGTGGCGGCGTCTTCGCGCAGATGGACCGCGTCTTCGCGCAAGTCGGCGAGCCCATCGCGCAAATCAGCAGCATCCTCGCGCACATGCGCTGCACGCTCCTGTTCGGAGGCCTTATTTGCCGGGCTTTGCGCTGGCACGTCATCGGGCATGGCCGTACGTTCGGTGCGCCGCCTGTCGCGACCGCGGACAATCATCAACCGGTCCTGGTGTGGGTCAGTCATAGCCGATAGCTCCGAGTCAGCGGAATCAGCGGAATCAGCGGGATCAGCCGCAGCGTCGTCGTCATTCGGGGGTACGGGCACACGCTTGTCGTCTCTGATCATTAATCCGTCCCCTATTAAGGCGTTCGACCTACGTGCTGACCGTAGGCCGGCCCGACATGATGCCCGAATACTCGGGCATGGTCTCGCCAATCACGATGCCTTCGTCCGTGATATCAAACAGTCGAATGTCTTTACTGTGCGCACTGTTACGGACTTTGACCACGGAGAGGACGCGTTTGAACTGGCCCGCGACCTCGATATAGCGCTGCACCAGAATGGCGTCCGCCAGGAATGCGCTGCCAAAGGGACTAAAACGCAGATCGGTGTAGCGATCTTCCAATTCGGACGTCATTAATATCGTCATGCCGAGGCCTGTGAGCTCTGCAATCATCCGATACAGTGAGCCGCGAAAATCTTCCCTGAACTCGGGTGCCAATGCCAGCTCAAATCCCGACAAGGAGTCAATGACCACGCGCTTGGCCTGCATGCTTTTAATCATTTCAATCAAATCATGCAAGGTTTCATCAATCGACAAGTCCAGCGAACGCGTGTCGATCACCCCCACTTTTCCGTCCTTGATCAGCGTATCCAGTTTTTTATTCAGCAGTTGGCTCGGGCTTTTTTCAAACGCCGCGATCACGCCGAGTTCGCCCCGGCGCGCCCCTGCGGCGAGAAATTCGGTCGTCATAATGGTTTTACCGGAACCGGATGGCCCGACCACGAGTAGCGAATAACCCACGGGCAACCCCCCGCCCAACATCTCATCCAGCGCGGGGATGCCCATCGAAAGCCGCTCTACGCCCGCGGACGGGTTGATGGCCAAGGTCGGCATGTGTTGAATAATCGCCCGCGGGAAAACCTGGACGCCCTCATCGCTGATCCGGAACGTATGCAAACCCGGCGCCTGGGCTTGACCGCGCATTTTGACCACCTGCATCTTGCGCACCATGGAGTTGTGCTGCAAAGGTTGCGCGAGCCACAGAATCCCGTCTGCCACGGTGAAGACAGGGCTGGCTTCGGCTTCGGGCAGCAAATATTCACCGATTAGAAAAGTGGTTGCCTGCCAGCTTGTCATTTGCATGCCAAGTTGCTGGACGAAGCGCTGCATATCGGTCGCGCCTCCCTCCTCTTGTTTGATCGACTGCACCACGGATCGAAACGAATCCACAAATACCAGGCTGGGCGAGTAGGCTTTCACCTCATCGGCAATGCGGGTTAAAACGCGGTCAAAATCGCCCTCCAGCAGGTCTGCCGAGAGGTTGATGAAGCGAATCGAGTCGTTGACTTTCTGGAAATCGAAAAACGGAAATTGCTGTTGATAACGCAGCATCTTCAAGGCTGGCTCTCCGAGCACGGTAAAGAACAATGCCCGATTGTCCGGTGTGGCCAACGAGAACATGATCTGGTGCGCGAGCGTGGTTTTTCCACTACCCGGTGTGCCCGCAATCAGGTTAAACGAGAATTCTGGCAAGCCCCCGCCCAGTAGATTGTCGAGGCCCGGGACTCCGGTAGGCAGACGGCGGATGTTGACCTTGTCACTCATTTCTAAAACCCTTCCCAGCCAGAACGGAAGCATCGCTATCCCAGGCTGAACGTAAAATACTGGTGGTTAATGCCTCGCCAATTAATGAGGCCAAAATGTCGGTTAACGTGATCAGCAACAGGCTGTTCGCTGCGCTCGCTTGCACTGGCGTCTGCGACTCAAAATACTTTTTTAATTGCGCAAACAGTTGATCAGTCTGCTTGGGCACTTCATCTGTCGCGAGCCACGGAAATTGGGCCTGAGCAATGAACAGGCTTCTCGCGTAGAGCGATTGGAAGCCACCCGCACCGATAATCGCAATGATCTTGGTCGAGAGCTTTTCCCACAGCGTCATCGCGGCATCCGCACCCTTTTCGGCAGGCGGTGTCGCGAGGCTTACTATCATCTGATGTCGTAACAGACTACTCATATTTATAAGAAAAAAATGTGATATCCGATACTGTCCAAGCTTCGGTTAAAGAGACCCTTAATTCTGACTATACGGGCTTTTCTATCCATCATCGACAAAACATCGACAAAACATCGCCAAAACGCAGCGATAGGCAACGTCACCCGGCATCTACGCCCTCTGGCGTCTAAGTCAGTGCCTCCGTGAACTCGTTGGATTTGATCGGTTTGGTGGGATAGGTGGGATAGGTGGAAAAACCCCGCCTCCAGGCCCTTCTTGATGTTGCGTGGCACGGCGTTGGCACTGCGGGCAATGATCGGATGACGGGCCGTTATCGGGGGCCTAATCAACAGACATTCGATGAGCAAGCCTCAATCGTCTCTTCTGGGTGCGAGGACGCATTCGCCAAAGTCTAAAGCGGCGACTCAACTTGAATTTCTAATCAACGGCGGGTGTGCGGCGCATGGCAGACCTGGTTGGCTCAGAATACCATCGGCGGCATCGGCCGAGTTCCTGCCAGTGACGCATCCTGCCCGAATTTAACCAGCCAAAAAGCCAAATGGTTAAGGCGCACTTCAGGGGGCAAAGTCCAGTTGCGCAGGGTCAAGTAGAAGAAAGCGAGCAAAGCGATTTTGTTTTCTGCTGCCGTCGTCACTCACGATAATGATTTTTGGTTGGACATTGATTACGCAAGGGCATACGCCTTCTGCATGTTCGAAGCCGGGCAGGCCAGGCACGCTCAAACGCCGGGCCGGTTCTTCTGGTTGGCCGCTCCACTGCCACAGCTTGAATTGAACCTGCTTGCCTGCGCGGGGCCACTAATCACGAGGTAAGTGTTTAGGACAGGGAGCCATGACATTCCCAGGATTCCGTCGCCTTCCATATCCAGCGTGATCAGCGCGTTTGACACCCGGGCCGGCTCATTGACTTCAAACATGGCAGTGTGATTTTCAAGGGTTGCGATGATGGCCCGGTTGTCGAGCAGGGGACTGCGGAATCCAATCAGCAGGCGCTGGGGTTCACGGCTGATTGCCAGTGCCTCGATGTTGAGTCCGTCATCGTCCTTGACGTCGCGTATTTGGGCGGCGGCATGCAGGAGTGGGTGAGCCTCCAGAAGCGCAGGCTTCAGCCCTGTGACCATTTTAGGGTCGACGATGCGGTCGGATTCGATCCGGAACCAGTCTATCGCGGGACTTTTTCTGCGCACCGTCGGCATTGCGCGAATGGGAGGTGATGGCATAAATATGCCCATGTCGGTCTACAGCCAGTCCTTCAAGATCGTCCAGTTTCCGTAAGGCTTTATCGGAACCCTTAGATTGGGTGTTCAGCAGGGCGCTGCTGACTTGGCCATCAGGGCCGATCCGAAAGAGGTTAAAAGGATGTTTGGATTCATCTTCAACCACCAGGAAACGCCCGTCTGGAAGTTGCAGGATCGCTGAAGGCTCATAGAGTCCCTTTAGCGGCAGAAAAGCGAGTGTGTTGTCGGGTGCTATCGATGATTGTGTTGGTTGCTTCGATCAATACCGTGAAAAGCGGGCGATGAGCTTATGCTCGGTCTGGTTATGTAGCATTCAATCCCGACAAAACCCTGGAAAGTTTGGCACCGTTACGCGGGCAACGTGAATTGAAATGTGGTGTGTTTGCCCGGCACCGATTCACAGCCAATATTGCCGCCATGCTGCTCAACGATCAATTTGCAGATGTTGAGCCCGAGCCCTGTTCCAGGCGCTTTGGCGTTGCTATCTTTGCTGAGCTGATTGAATTTGATGAAAAGATCTTTCATTTTCTCCTGGGGGATGCCCGGGCCATGGTCAGTTACCCCGACTTGCACTTGATCTCCCTGCTTCAGAAAAAAAATCTCAACCGTGTCACTGGCATGCGTGAATTTTGCGGCATTGGAAATCAGGTTGTTCATGACTTGCAGAAGACGATTTTCGTCACCGGTTACCTGAGCGGAGCTGCAGCTATCTATAGAGCTATCTATAGAAATAGGACGCAATTCGAGATTGCAGCCATGGGCTTCGCAATAGGGGCGATTCAGTTCGATCGCTTTCTGGAGAAATGGCTGCACCTCAACTGGGCCCATTTGCATTTCCATCTTGCCCGCCTCCAATTTCGCGACATCGAGAATGTCGTTCACGATAGTGAGCAAACGCTCGCCATTACGGTAGGCCACATCAATGAGTTGCATGGCTTGCGGTGGAATTTCACCGGTCACCTGGTTGCGAATAAGGGCGAGCGAGCCATAGATCGATGTCAACGGGGTTCTCAGTTCATGGTTCACCATGGAGATAAACTCATCCTTGGTGCGATCCAGACGGGTGAGCGCCTGCATCTGCAGGCGTAATTCGAGTTGCGATACCACTTGCCGAGCGAGTGCTTCCAGTGCCTGGCGCTGCTTCTCGCTAAATGGACGCGCATGGTCATCAATCACGCATAGCGTACCCACCCGGATGTTGTTGCGCAGAATCAGCGGGGCGCCCGCATAGAACTTCACGTTTGGCCCGCTGGTTACCAGCGGGTTGTCATGAAAGCGTTCATCCTTGAGCGTGTCTTCGACCACGAATGCGTGGTCGTCTAGTATGGCATGGGCACAAAAGGCGAGTTCGCGTGGGGTTTCATGCGCGTCCAGTCCGTGGTGAGATTTAAACCACTGGCGATCACGATCGATCAGACTGACCAGTGCAATCGGCGTATGGCAAATTTGGGCAGCAATTAACGTCAGGTCGTCATACGCTTGTTCTTCCAGCGTATCGAGAATCTGCAGTTCGTCGAGGCTCTGCTGACGTGCTGCTTCGTTTTTCGGGAGTGGGGCGCTAATCATGGCTTGGCTGGCTGAAACTCCGAGCGCTTATGGGTAGATGGGCTATGGGCAGATAACTTTAAACGGTCTGCCCGGCGAATAGTGAAAAGGGCCGTTGCCGAGAGTGTGCTTACGTTATCGACTAGTGTCGTGAATCAGAAATAGAGGGACAAAATGAAACGGATGGATTTTTTTGCGTGGCAAGGCGCGAGGAGGCGACA
>JAAFGW010000163.1 GCA_010365175.1 Sulfuriferula multivorans
GCTCGGCCTGGCTGGCGATCTGGCATTAGGCAATTTGGAGGCGCGTCGTGACTGGGGCTTTGCAGGCGACGTAGTGCGCGCCATGTGGATGATGCTGCAGGCACCGGCGGCCGGGGATTATGTGGTGGCCACCGGAAAAACGCATTCCGTGCGTGAATTTTGTGATGCTGCCTTCGGTCATCTGGGGCTGGATTACCGTGATTATGTCCGGGAAGACTCCGCCTTCTACCGGCCGCTGGAGCCAGTCCAACTGGTCGGTAATTCGCTTAAGTTACACTCGCTGGGCTGGTCGCCACAAGTCGATTTCCACCAGTTGGTGGGCATGATGGTGGACGAAGATATGCGTGTTCTTGGCGGGAGCAGCCAATCGGCAACCTAATAATTCAATCAGCTAGGTAGATACTACGATGACGTTCAAGAAAAACGAAGCTTGCAGAATTTGCGGCAACAAGCATTTGGAGGGGGTGCTGGATCTGGGCGAGCAGATGCTCACCGGCGTCTTTCCCCCTTCAAAGGGTGCCACCGCAGTGACCACAGGCCCGTTGCGCCTGGTCAAATGCATGGGCGAAGCCGCTTGTGGCTTGGTCCAGCTTGAGCATTCGTACGACTTGACCGAGATGTATGGCATCAACTATGGCTATCGCTCGGGTTTGAACAAGAGCATGGTCGCGCATTTGCACAACAAGATCAAGCGCATCCTTGGCCTTGTGGATTTGCGTGATGGCGACCTGGTTGTTGATATAGGCAGCAATGACAGCACCTCGCTGCAGGCTTATCCTGCATCCGGCCTGGTGCTGGTCGGCATCGACCCCACCGGCGTGAAGTTCCACAGCTACTACCCGGCCCATATCCAGCTGATTCCGGATTTTTTCACTTCCGCGCTATTGAAGGAGCGCTTCCCCGGCAAGAACGCCAAAGTCGTTACCTCGTTTTCAATGTTCTACGACCTGGAGGATCCCACCGCCTTCATGCGCGAGGTAAGTGACGTGCTGACTGATGATGGCGTATGGGTGTTTGAGCAAAGTTACATGCCAACCATGCTGGAAACGAACTCCTATGATACGGTATGCCATGAGCATCTGGAGTTCTATGCGCTCAAGCAAATCAAGTGGATGACCGATAGGGCGGGTTTGCGTATTCTGGATGTGGAATTCAATGACGTGAATGGCGGCAGCTTCTCGATCACGGTGTGCAAGGCCAACGGCAACAATGAAGTCTTGCCTGCAGTCCAGGCCATCCTCGATCGCGAGACCGCGATGGGGCTCGATACCCTCGCGCCGTTTCAGGCGTTTGCCGAGCGTGCCGCGCTTTCAAGGAAAAACCTGCTCGATTTTGTCGCCAAGGCAAAATCCGAAGGCAAAACAGTGGCTGCATTGGGCGCATCCACCAAAGGCAATGTGCTGCTGCAATATTGCGGCTTGACCGATCGCGACATCGCCAGCGTAGGCGAAGTCAACGCCGAAAAATTTGGCTGCTTCACGCCGGGCACGTACATCCCCATCATCCCCGAAGAAGAACTGCTGGCGCAAAACCCCGACTACCTGATTGTCTTGCCATGGCATTTCAGAAGTTTCTTTGTCGGCAATCCAAAATTTGCCGGAAGGAAGCTGGTGTTTCCGCTGCCTCAGCTTGAAGTGGTCGGTTAAAAGGGCGATGTCGTCGAGCGTGCCCCGTATCCTCCGTCTTATCTCCGCTAACTCGCCAGCTTCGCTCGTCGCGGGGTGCTGCTCAGGGGTGGCTGAATTGCCTCAGGTCCACAGCAGAAGCACAACAATAACCACGACTCCTTTTGATAATTCCAGTCATCTCTGTCGGTATGCCTTGGCATGACGTTACCAGTCCACCTGGATTGCGCTTGGCCAGAGTTTCCACGTAATTGGTACCAGTCGCCCACCAGCCGGTCACATAGGGCATGAACATCGGACGACGGTGCTGCCAGAAAGCATGGTAGGTTGAAAGATCGAGAATCAGGTTTTCTGACTCAGCGGAAATATTGCATTGGTCCTTTGCGAAACTGCCTAATTCGGCAATGTCGCCTGGACCATGCATTCGCTCCGCTTGCCATGTCTGCGCAGGCCCCCAGAACAGATCGTAACGCGTGTAGGCGCTCAGAGTGGCGGTGACCAGCATGATCGGGAGCAGCACATGTGTAAGTATGCGATGGCCAGCGCCATCCTGCCGCGTAAAACTGAACACGCAGACAAGCAGGACAATAGGGAAGACGATGCTGGACTCATAGAAATTCTTGTTGGATTGAAGGAAAATCAGCGTACCGAGCGACAAGGCCAGCATCAACGCCATCGTCCACCAACCCGCTTCACGCCTCCAATACTGACGACCCAGATTGAGTCCAGTGACAGTGGCCGCAACAAGCAACGGCAGCCAAGTCAGTGCATTGACGAGTACGCCGCTTAGGACGCTCGATGAAACTTGCGGGGTGGCTGGCAACCACATGCTTTGATATTCAGGCTGAAATTGGATGCTGCCAACGTATGCCCAGAAAGTGGTCAAATTGGCTTTGCCGGCGCTAAGAAATTCCGAAGGGTTTTGCCATAGCTGCTGCGGTTGCAGGCTAAGTGATTGAAAGATTTTCCCCAACCACGGTGACTCGGCGCATGCTGTTCGTGCTTGCCAGACATGTGTGGTGTCAAGTGCCGCCAAAGCCATGATGCCAAGCAGGCCCAGGCCCAACGGTAGTGACTGCACCGTACGCCACCAAGCCAGCAACACGACCGGAAAGAAAAACAAACCCTTCGGATGGGACGCAGCTAACAGGCATGCGAGCAGGCCAAAAAAAATCGTCAGCAAAAATTTTCCAGCAAGGCCGCTAACCCGGTGCTTCTCGAACCATAACATCACACAAAATCCAGCCGTCAACCAGACCAACAGGGACTGCTCGGGGCGATTGAATACCATCAGGAAAGGCAGCACACCGAACGAGAGGAAGGATGTGACAAACAGCCCTGAGTTGAGGAGTGACATGCGAGAGGTGATATGCAGGATGGCGGTCCAGCTTGTCAGCAGCACACAAAAAAGCAACCAGCTGATGTTTCTGAGCAGCCAAGGATTGCTGGCATCCTGGTAGATCCAGGTGTCAATCAACCGTGCTGGGTACCAAGTGAGGGGGATATCAATCCATTGACCTGCGTCACACTGGGGAAAGAAATAAAGCAGTTTGCCGGTGTCGATAAATAATCGCGCGCCTATCAGCTTCCAGGCGGGCTCGTCACCATATAAAGGCACGAAAAAAGCCATCCACATCGTCAGAAGAAAGCTGGCGAGAAATAGCAATGCCAAGGCAACTCGAAACGGACGAACTTCGGGCTTAAACGCTTTGATGATGAGATCAAACATGGCTTCGGCGCGAAACAAGCAAGAGTAGGCCTGTTAAAAACATTTGCGGAATAGTAATCACGAGATGAAGCATGACCGCCGCAGCAAGGGCCGCTTCGGTGTCGGCATGCAGGACCTGCGTCAGATAGGCCACCAGTCCCGCCTCAAACAGCCCGATGCTGGCTGGCGCGGAAGGGACGGCTATCGCCAGCGAGATGATGAGCAGGAGTGCAATGGCATCGGTCAATTCGACGCGAATGCCTAGAATGAAGGAGTTGAAGGTAACATACATCAGCAACACATTCATGGTCCAGATGGCAAGCGAGATGACAAACACCCGCACTAAAGGGTATTCATCGGCGTGTCTGTGCAGGGAGATCGCTATCCGGCGCAGGCGGCTTTTCTTGGGAATCAGGCGAATGATTGCCACCACCTTGTAACGCAGCAGAAAAATGCCGGCCGCTGCGACGCTTAGAAATAGCACCAAGGAGGGTAGCAGGCCTCCGGGTACGAACCTGCCAGCGGCGAGTGCAACCAAAATGCCGCCGAGAAGCAGCAGCTTGAACAAATCAAATAATTTTTCCGCCACGGATGCCGCTACGACTTCAGTTACTGGCAGGCGGAAGAGTCGGTGGCTGAGCCAGATCTTCATGATTTCGCCGAGACGCAAAGGAATTAGCGTATTCAACACATAGCCAATATTGATGACCGCAAAGGACTCAATAAATCCTCGCCTCAAAAGCATTTGCATGCGCAGCCCGTACAAACCTAGTGCCGACAGGTTGACGGCCACCGACAGCAGCAACGCGGAAGCCGGGATGCGCCACAACGACTGCTGCAAGCGGTCCAGATCGATGTTGTTCGCCACCCAGCGGTAAAGCATGTAGAGAAGCACCACGTTTGCCAGTCCGAGAAAGAGCTTGGAGCGGAGCGCTTGTCGACGATGACTGGCCGGCACGATTAAACCTTTACGGCCGGCGCGACCTTCTCGAAAATACCAAACATCTCACCTGGTAGTTTCAATGTAATTCGGACATCGCCCCATAACCGGTTGTCCAGCAGCAGACGCGCGAGAGCGCCTAACGCCTTGTAGCGGCCAAGCGATTTTGCGATGGAGCGCAGGCTCATCACATAGGGATAGCGTTCCATTTTTTTCCTGACAAACCCGCTTTCCTGCATCAGTTTTTCCAGCGAGCCCATGGTAAACATCTGGATATGCTGCCCCTGGACATACCACCAGCGCTTGCCCAGCAGGCGCGCGATCCAAGAGTCCAGGTCGCCGGTCCAAAGACACAGCAGGCCACCCGTTTTCAGCAGGCGATTGATTTCGGCGATTTCCTTCCTGGGGGTCTCGAAATGCTCGATGACACCCCATAAAGTAACAATGTCGTATTGTTCATCTGCCTGCATCTCGGACAGGCGTTGACGGTGAATGCGAACTCCAGTGGCGGCGGCGATATTGGCAGCCCAGGTTGAAAGCTCAAGCCCTTGGGCGGCGTAGTTTTTTCTCGCCGCGTCGAGGAAGTCGCCGGTCGCGCAGCCAACATCGAGGAGCTTGCCCGAAGGTTTGAGGCGGCGGATAACTGACAACACTTTTTCCGCCGTCATCAACCTTTGTTCGCGATTCCGTATGTATTCCGCGTCTTCGACGTCGATGTAGTTGGCGTAGATATCAGCTGGCAAAGGCGAGGAATAACCGTGCCCACAGTGTTCGCAACGGACGGTACGGAAAGAGAGTCGATGCGATGGGCTGAAATCGTAGCCAAAATCCGGCAAGCGATCACCCAGCGTATCGGCATACAGCACCTGAAAATCGCCGGATCCGCAGATGGGGCAGGGAATGTCGGTCTTTTTCTGTGCGTTCATTGAGCGGTCCTTGGATTGGTCTTGATGTATTCCACTTTCTCTCCTACAACGATCGCATGGGTAAACAGGTCCCCAATGCCGAAGCTGTAATCTTTGAGGGCAAACCCACTCTTATTCAAAATGGCCGCCGCGTGTTTTTTTGAAACGACGTGCGTAATTTCCGCTGGGTGCAGCTGCACATTCTTTTTCAGCACCCGGTTCAGGATGAAGTGAACGAATTTCAGGACCATCACAGTCAAACCTAATTTGGGCGGCCAGAACAACACAATTCTTCCGTGCGGTTTGAGGACACGGTGAAATTCACCCAAGATGTCTGCGATTTCCTTTTCCGTGAAATGCTCCATCACCCCAAGGTTATGGATGCCATCGATGCTTTCCGCTTCCAGCGGGATATCGAAAATCGAGCCGTGAATCAGCTTTTTAACACTGCGGTTTGATTTTTTGTACATGCCCAGAGCGACCGGTGAAATATCGAGCGCCATGATGGAAAACTTTTGACCGATGTCGCGGTCGACCTGCCCGCTGCCACATCCGGCATGCATCAAAACGCTCTCTGGTTCGAAATTTCCCAGAATGAATTTGTTCAGCGAGGGGCGGATGATGAAGCGGCGATAGAAAGCCGCGATCAAGTCATAGATCAGGTGCGCCTGCTTGCTGTCGTTGCGCGACCAATAGTCGTTCCATCCTTGCGGATCGATCAGGCCTTTCGCCGTCGCTTCGTCTTGATGAAAGGGTTCGACAATTTCAAAGCGCTCGGGATTGATCGCCTTGCCCAGGAACAGATGCACCAATTGCGACAGGCTGTTGAAAGCATCGCTGAGGCGCATCTTCGAATGACCATAGGTGCGCGCTGGCAGGTTGGTAGGCACTTCCGCAATCCGGTAGTGGTTCAGGTGCAGGATGAACAGGCTTTCAAAGAAAAAGGAGTACCCGCGCGACTGCACTGTATTGAGAAAATAGCGCGACACCCGGTCCAACCGATACAGGCGGTAGCCGCCAGTAGCGTCATACGGCACGCCGAGGAAAAAGTTGGTAGCCCAGTGGCCAAGATGCGTCAGCGTGCGGCGCTTCGCGTTCCAGGTGCTCAAGCTGCCTTCCTGCAGGTAACGCGAGCCGACGACGATATCGGCAGTCTCGCCGAGCTTGATGAATTGATGAATGTATTCTGGCGAATGGGTGAAATCGCAGTCCATCGTCACCAGTTGCGTGTAACCCTGTTCATATGCCCACGCGATGCCATGCATGTGGGCGCTGCCTATGCCCATCTTGCCGGGGCGGTGTTGCACCGTTACATTCGGATGCGCGCTGGCCAACTGGTCTAGCAGCTCTCCGGTCCCATCCGGCGAACTATCGTCCACAAACAGAATGTCGGCTTGCAAGCCCAAGGCCAGCAGTTGCCCGAGTATCGCTTCAACATTTT
>JAAFGW010000164.1 GCA_010365175.1 Sulfuriferula multivorans
TCCGGCTGGACTACTTTGCGTTTGGTCATAGGTTTCCTTTGAGGGCGGCAGTCTCCTGCCTAATGACCGTTACACAAAACTATTTACACCCCCCTGTTGTGATCATCGAGGCATGTTGTCACATAACTTTTTCCTGATTTGTTCGTTTGCTTAGAAGTTGAGGCAGCCGCAGAACCTGGTTGAATTGTCTCGTACCCGTATCCAGCGTCTATGCGTAAGCCGCATAATGCGCGCTGCGTTACGGTCGCCGCAGCAGCAGATTGAATCCATGCCCACTCTTCCTTACTGGCGTTTGTCCGGTTTCTATTTCTTTTACTTTGCCTTCGTCGGTGCAATGTCGCCGTTCTGGGGCCTGTATTTGCAGTCGCTGGCGTTCAACGCGTTTCAAATTGGTGTGTTGATGTCGCTGTTACAGGTGATGCGGATATTTGCCCCCAATATCTGGGGACACATAGCGGACTTGACCGGGCGCCGCACCGCGATTGTGCAAATTGCCGCAATCGGTAGCGTGCTGGTGTTTACCGGGGTGTTTGTCAGCGACAGTTTCTGGTGGCTGTTCGGGGTGATGGCTGCGTTGAGCTTTTTCTGGAGCGCATCACTGCCCCTGGTTGAAGCGATGACCCTGTCGCATTTGGGCGACCGTACCGATGACTATGGCCTGATACGGCTATGGGGTTCGGTCGGATTCATTTTGATGGTAGTGGGCCTGGGGTATGCCTTCGACCATGTGACGATCAGTTGGCTGCCGTGGGCGGTGCTGGTGGTGATGCTGGGAATCGTCGCGTTTGCACGAGTGATCCCCGAGTCGGAAATCCTGCCACACCCCACTGATGATCATTCAGCGTGGGACATCGTGAAGCGCCCCGAAGTGGCGGCGTTGCTTGTTGCTTGCATGCTGATGGCAGTCACGCACGGCCCGTATTACACCTTTTATTCGATCTATCTGGTCGAACACGGCTACGACAAGTCCACCGTCGGCTGGCTGTGGGCGCTGGGCGTGCTATGCGAGATCGGGGTTTTCCTGATTATTCCTCGAATATTTGCGCAAGTGACACCACGCCGGCTGATTCTGGCGAGCTTCGCATTGGCCGTGTTGCGATTCCTGCTGATTGCATGGGGGGTGGAGTCGACCTGGGTGGTATGGGGGGCGCAGACGCTGCATGCGTTTACCTTTGGCACCTATCATGCGGCGGCGGTAGCGCTGATCCACCAGCATTTTCGCGGACGCCATCAAGCACGCGGGCAGGCGCTTTACACCAGCCTTTCCTACGGTGTCGGCGGCACGATTGGCGGATTGGCCAGCGGTTTGACCTGGGATAGCCTCGGATCGGCGTGGACCTTTACCCTGGCGGCCGTCAGTGCAGCATTGGCATGGGCGGTATATGCCATATGGGGCCAAACAAAAACCGTGCCTGCACCCGCCAAGCTATGAAATAATTGGTCTTTCGCAACGAATGCCTGCTTGTATGTCCGGACTTACTTTATTTCAGAAATTGTGGGATGCCCACGTAGTACACGTCGAAGATGACGGTACTACGCTGCTTTATATTGACCGTCATTTGGTGCACGAAGTCACCAGCCCGCAGGCGTTCGAAGGCCTGAAGCTGGCCAACCGCACGCCGCGTCGCGCCGATGCGGCAGTAGCCGTGCCCGACCACAATGTACCGACAACCGATCGTTCGCAGGGCATCACCGACCCCGTATCGCGCCTGCAGGTGGAAACGTTGGACGCCAATTGTGCCGAATACGGCATCACCGAATTCAAAATGGGCGACATTCGCCAGGGCATCGTCCATGTCATCGGCCCGGAAGCCGGTCTGACCTTGCCCGGCATGACAGTCGTGTGCGGCGATTCACATACCTCAACTCACGGCGCGTTTGGTGCATTGGCATTTGGCATTGGTACATCCGAAGTCGAGCACGTGCTGGCGACACAATGCCTGTGGCAGAAACCGTCCAAGACCCTGCTGGTTAAAGTCGAGGGCGAGTTGGGCCGTGGCATCACCTCCAAGGATATTGCCCTCGCCATTATTGGCGAAATCGGCACTGCCGGCGGCACCGGCTATGCGCTCGAATTCGGCGGTTCGGCCATACGCGCGTTGACGATGGAAGGCCGCATGACGCTATGCAACATGGCAATCGAGGCCGGCGCACGCGCCGGTATGGTAGCGACGGATGCCACCACGATTGAATACGTGAAAGGCCGGCCTTATGCACCCAGAGGCGCTGCATGGGAACAAGCCGTGGCATGGTGGGGCACCTTGCACTCAGACGCCGGTGCCGTATTCGACCGTGTGGTTGAACTCGATGCTTCGAAAATCGAGCCGCAAGTCACGTGGGGCACCTCGCCCGAAATGGTGACCACGATCAACGGCCGGGTGCCGGATCCTGCCGACGCGCCAAGCGACATCAAAAAGCAAGACTGGACGCGCGCGCTGGAATACATGGGTTTGCAGGCCAATACGCCACTCGCCGAGATTCCGGTGGACAAGGTTTTTATTGGCTCTTGTACCAATTCGCGGATTGAAGACATTCGCGAAGCAGCCAGTGTGGCCCGTGGCCGCAAGGTCGCGGCTAACGTCAAGCTGGCGATGGTGGTGCCGGGTTCCGGTCTGGTCAAACAGCAGGCCGAGGCCGAAGGATTGGACAAGATTTTTATTGAGGCTGGATTCGAATGGCGCGAACCCGGCTGCTCGATGTGCCTGGCGATGAACGCCGATCGCCTGGAGCCGGGTGAGCGCTGCGCCTCCACCTCCAACCGTAATTTCGAAGGGCGGCAGGGGCAGGGCGGACGCACTCATCTGGTCAGCCCGGCGATGGCGGCAGCTGCGGCCTGTGCCGGGCATTTTGTCGATGTGCGCACGCTATAAGGAGAGTCACGATGAAGAAAATATGCATGCTGATGATGTTGGGTTTGTTTGTCGGGCAACCGGCACTCGCCGAAGAGAGTGTCGCCAAGAAAGCAGGTGACGGCATCAAACAAGGCGGTGAGGCAGCGGGGAACGGCATTGAAAAGGGAATCGAATCCACCGAAAAAGGCTTGAAGAAAGCTGCGGACGCAACTGGCAAAGGACTGGAGACAGCGGGTCAGTGGATCGAAAAGAAAGTGCACGGCGACAAGTAGAAAAAGGCAAATTTATGTATAAATTCACAGTATTGGATGGCTTGGTTGCACCGCTGGATCGTGCCAATGTCGACACCGATGCCATCATTCCCAAGCAGTTTTTGAAGTCGATCAAGCGCGCGGGCTTCGGACCAAACCTGTTCGATGAATGGCGTTATCTCGATCACGGCGAGCCGGGCAAGTCGAATCATGACCGTCCGCTGAACCCGGATTTCGTGCTGAACCAGCCGCGCTATCGTGGCGCATCGGTGCTGCTGGCACGGGAGAATTTTGGCTGTGGCTCCAGTCGAGAGCATGCTCCGTGGGCGCTGGAG
Source organism: Sulfuriferula multivorans (assembly GCA_010365175.1). Classification (GTDB taxonomy): domain Bacteria; phylum Pseudomonadota; class Gammaproteobacteria; order Burkholderiales; family Thiobacillaceae; genus Thiobacillus. The sequence goes on from JAAFGW010000164.1 coordinate 3,439, forward strand.
GACTATGGTTTTCGCGCCATTATCGCACCAAGCTTCGCCGATATTTTCTATAACAACTGCTTCAAAAATGGCATCCTGCCTATCGTTCTGGATAGTGCCGTAGTGGACCGGCTGTTCAAGGCATGCGAGTCAATTGAAGGCTATATTCTGACGGTGAACCTGGACAAGCAGACCGTGATTACCCCGACGGGTGAAGTTATCCGGTTTGAGGTGGACAGTGGCCGCAAACATCGCTTGTTGAACGGGCTGGACGACATTGGCCTCACGCTGTTGCAAGGCGACAAGATCAATGCTTATGAGGCGCGCCGCAAGCAAGAAGCGCCTTGGTTATTTGGTGGACCCCAACAATGAAAATTGCAGTCTTGCCCGGTGATGGCATCGGTCCTGAAATCGTTGCACAAGCAGTCAAAGTGCTCGACGTGTTGCGCGCTGAAGGCGCGAAAATCGAAACGGAAACTGCACCCATCGGCGGTGCGGGCTACGATGCGGCGGGTGATCCGCTGCCGGACGCCACGCTGAAGCTTGCTCGTGAAGCCGATGCGGTGCTGCTTGGCGCCGTCGGCGGCCCGCAGTACGACGCGCTGGATCGCCCGCTGCGCCCTGAGCGCGGCCTGTTGCGCATACGCAAAGAACTCAATCTGTTTGCCAACCTGCGGCCGGCATTGTTGTATCCAGAGCTCGCCTCGGCGTCATCGCTCAAACCGGATGTGGTGTCGGGGCTCGACCTCATGATTGTGCGTGAGCTCACCGGCGATGTGTATTTTGGCCAGCCGCGTGGCATTGAAGTGCGGTCCAACCCAGCCGGTGGGAGCGAACGCGTCGGGTTCAACACCATGCTGTACGCCGAATCGGAAGTGCGACGGGTCGCGCATGTGGCGTTTGGCATTGCGATGAAACGCGGCAAGAAGTTGTGTTCGGTGGATAAAGCCAACGTGCTGGAGTGCTCGGAGTTGTGGAAGGAAGTGATGATCGAGGTGTCAAAAGACTATCCCGAGGTCGAGCTCTCCCACATGTACGTCGATAATGCGGCGATGCAACTGATCCGCGCACCCAAGCAGTTCGACACCATGGTGACGGGCAATATCTTTGGCGACATTTTGTCTGATGCAGCGTCGATGCTGTCCGGTTCGATTGGCATGTTGCCGTCGGCGTCGCTGGACGAAAACAACAAAGGCATGTTTGAGCCTATTCATGGTTCAGCGCCTGATATCGCTGGCAAAGACATGGCGAATCCACTGGCGACGATTTTGTCGGTAGCCATGATGTATCGCTACACCTTCGCCGATCTGTCCACCGCCGACCGCATCGAAAACGCGGTGAAAACGGTGATTTCGCAAGGCCTGCGAACGAGCGACATCTGGACCGACGGTACACAAAAAGTGTCATGCAGCGAGATGGGTGATGCGGTGGTGAAGGTGCTTTGATTATCACGCGAAGCATGCTTGAGGCGCTTCGCAGACACGAATTCTGGAGACGAACATGATGAAAGTAGGGTTGGTCGGCTGGCGCGGGATGGTCGGTTCCGTGCTGATGGGGCGTATGCGTGAAGAGCATGACTTCGACCCTATTGATCCGGTGTTTTTCACGACGTCCAACGTCGGTGGAAAGAGCCCCGACATCGGCCGCGATCTGCCGCCTCTAAAAGATGCAGGCAGCATTGAGGATCTGAAACTGTGCGACACCATCATCTCCTGCCAGGGCGGCGACTACACTCAGGACGTGTACCCCAAGTTGCGTGCGGCCGGGTGGACCGGCTACTGGATTGACGCCGCCTCCACGCTGCGGATGAAGGACGAGGCCATTATCATCCTCGATCCGGTCAACAAGCAGGTCATTCTGGATGGCATCACGCATGGCGTCAAAACCTATGTCGGCGGCAACTGCACGGTATCGCTGATGTTGATGGCAATGGGCGGACTGTTCGAGGCGGGCTTGGTGGAATGGGTATCACCGATGACCTATCAGGCCGCTTCGGGTGCCGGCGCGCGCAATATGCGCGAACTGATCCAGCAGATGGGTGCGGTGCATGCTGAAGTGAAGGACCTGCTGGACGACCCCGCGTCTGCGATTCTCGAAATTGACCGCAAGGTGGCTGATTTCATTCGTTCCGATCGCTATCCTGTCGAGGCCTGGCCGGTGCCACTGGCTGGAAATCTCATTCCCTGGATCGATGTGGCGCTTGAATCCGGCCAGTCCAAGGAAGAATGGAAGGCGCAGGTCGAAGCCAACAAGATCATGCGCCGCAACGATAATCCCATCCCCATCGACGGCCTGTGTGTGCGTGTGGGCGCCATGCGCTGCCATTCGCAGGCGCTCACCATCAAATTGACCCGGGATGTGCCTCTGGCCGACATCGACAGCTTGATCGCCGAGCATAATCAATGGGTGAAAGTAGTGCCTAACGATCGCGAAATCACCATGCGGGAACTGACCCCCGCTGCAGTGACCGGTACGCTGACTGTGCCGATCGGACGGATGCGCAAGCTCAGCATGGGCCCGCAATACCTGACCGCGTTTACAGTAGGGGATCAGCTTTTGTGGGGGGCTGCAGAACCCCTGCGCCGTATGCTGCGAATTCTGCTTGAAGCCCGATAAAACAAGGCTCGAAGATAAAAATCTTTGGGTTGGTGCGGTTTATGCACTAAAGATTGCCTCTGCCGAGCCGTCAATAGTGGCGTCAAGTATTCAACAGCTCCGCTTGGCGGGGCGAATAGGGAGAAACGGATGAAACTGAAGCGCTTCACCATCCAACTGGTGGTTGCCGGACTGATTGCCGCGCCGCTGATGGCGAATGCCGCCGGACTGGGCAAACTGTCTGTCACCTCTGCTTTGGGGCAGCCGCTCACGGCCGAGATCGAGCTGTTTTCTGCCGATAAAGCGGAACTCGAGAGTCTTTCTGCCACGTTGGCTTCCGACCAAGCGTTTCGTGATGCGCGCATCGAATATGCACCGGTCCTGTCTGCGCTGCGTTTTTCGGTCGAGAAAAAGCCGAATGGCAAAGCCGTGCTGAAGGTTTCGTCCAGCCGTCCGGTTAACGATCCGTTCATCGACATGCTGGTCGAGCTGAGCTGGGCTTCTGGGCGACTGGTGCGTGAATACACCCTGTTGCTCGACCCGCCCGGGATGGCGAGCCCTCAAACTGTCGCTCCGGTAGCCGTTTCGATACCCACTCAAGCCC
>JAAFGW010000165.1 GCA_010365175.1 Sulfuriferula multivorans
TCAACCAGTTCCTGATTACGTTGGGCCAATTGCTGGCGCGCGATGCTGAGCTGGGCTTCCAGTTCGTTGCGACGCGCGTTGTACATGCTGCGTTCTTCTTCCACCAGCCGCGGGTCTTCTTTGACAATATCGGCCGGGAGCTGGAAGGGGGTGCCTTCTGCCAGCGCCCGCAGGCGCGCAGCCTTGGCCAGCAGCGCCAGATACTGCACGCGATTCTCGCGCAAAGACGACACAAAACGCGTTTCATCAATGCGGAACAACGACTGGCCTTTTTCGACCCTCTGGCCTTCACGGACGAGAATTTCGGCAACCACGCCGCCATCGACAGCCTGCACAATCTGGATCTGGCGGGTGGGGATGACTTTGCCGGATCCGCGTGTGATTTCGTCTACCGTGGCAAACGCAGCCCATGCGATCAGGGCGATCAGAATGGCGACGATGGTGCGCAGCAGAAAGCGCGCGCGAAGTGGCTCCTGGTCAAAGCGTGCCCAATTGGCATCGGCGGCCCAGCCTTGCGACTCTTCCGGACGCGGCGGGATCCAGCGTGAAAACGCGCGATCGAGCAAGGGCCGCGAGTGCTTGGAGAGCCCGCTCGATCCGTCGGCTACGCGCGAAATGAAGGAAAACAGTTTCGACTTCATGATGCTTTACCGATCCGGCCCTGACGCAGGGCTTCGACAACCTGCGCTTTGGGACCATCCGCCACAATCTTGCCGGAATCCACCACGATGATGCGGTCGACCAGATCCAGCAGCGAGGTGCGGTGGGTGATCACAATCATGGTTTTCCCGGTTGCATAGGTTCGCAACTGTGTTTTGATTTCCTCTTCGCTGGAATGGTCCATCGAGCCGGTTGGCTCATCCATCAGCAGGATAGGGGGGTCGTTGATGGCTGCGCGTGCAATGGCCACGGCCTGCCGCTGTCCACCCGAAAGCGTTTCGCCGCGTTCGCCCACCGTCATGTCGAATCCCTTGGGGTGGCTGTTGACGAAATCGATGATGCCGCCGATTTCGGCCGCACGCAGCACAGCGGCATCGTCCGCCCCTGTTGCAGCGATTGTCAGGTTGTCGCGCAGACTGCCGTAGAACAGGGTGACATCCTGCGGCACATAACCGATGTTGCGCCGGAGTTCGGCCGGGTCGAGCTGACGCAGGTCGATTCCATCGACCAGAATGGCGCCGGAAGCAGGTTGATACAGCCCCAGAATGAGTTTTTCCAGCGTGGTTTTGCCTGACCCCACGCGGCCCAGAATCGCCACATGTTCACCGGCATTGATTTTCAGCGAAATCCCGCGCAGCGCAGACTGTTCCTGTCCGGGATAATTGAAATCGACATCCTTGAATTCGATGTCGCCGGAAAAGTGCTGGCGGGTAACGAAGTTCGAGTCGTGCGGACGCTCGACTGGTTGCTGCAGAATGCCATCAAGCGATTGAAGCGCTGTTGCGGCATTGTGATATTGAGTCAACAAGCCTGCAACCTGCCCAATCGGTGCCATCGCACGGGATGACAGCATGCTGCAGGCGATCAGGCCGCCCAGTGTGAGATTGCCGTCTGAAATCAGATAGACGCCGACGACGACGACAGCGATATTGACTGTTTGCTGGGCCCACATCGCCACGTTCATGGTCGACGCGGATAACAACCTGAGCTGCGCACCGGTACGCGATAGAAAGTTTGCGCTCATTTCCCATTTGCGCTGCATCACGCTTTCAGCGCCGAGGGCCTTGATCGATTCCAGTCCCACCAGGCTTTCTACCAGGGTGGCATTGCGCATGGCGCCTGCGCGATAGGTGGTTTCCGACAGTTCATGCATCTTGCTGTGGATGGTCAATGCATAAATCAGCACCAGCAGCATGCCACCCACGATGGGCAGAATGAGTGGCCAGCCGATCCAGCCGATGACCACCAGAAAAATCAGCGCAAACGGCACGTCGATAAACGCCGTGACCGTAGCCGAAGTAATGAAATCGCGAACCGTTTCGAATGAACGCAGGTTGGCCGCAAACGACCCTGCCGAGACCGGCCGGTTTTCCATTCGTATGCCCAATACGCGTTCCATGATGTAGGCAGACAGCCGAACATCGACCCTGCTGCTGGCGAGATCGAGAAAATACCCTCGCATTGTTCGCAGCACCAGATCGGCGATCAGAATGATGCTGACACCAATCGCCAGCATCCACAGGGTTTCGATGGCATGGTTGGGGACCACACGATCGTAAACATTCATAGTGAACAGCGGCAGCGCAATGGCAAACAGGTTGACCATGAATGCAGCCAGTAATACGTCGCGGTACAGCGGCGTGTTGTCTTTCAGCGTACCCCAGAACCAGTGGCGGTGCTTGACCCGGCCGACTTCGGGCGTTCTGGTATCAAAGCGGAACTCGGGCCGGGCCAGAATCGCGTGGCCCGAATAGCGGGTTGCCAGTTCATCGTGCGGTAACAATGCTTCGGCTTCGCCGAGTTCGGGGAAAATCAGCCGAGCGGTTTGCCCGTTGTCCTTCCAACCCAGGAAAATGCAGGCCTCCTCGTTATTGAGCAGGAGCACGGCAGGGAGTAGGGCGGGGTTCAGACCATCAAGCGGTTTCTGGACGACCTTGCTTGAAAAACCAGCGCGTTTGGCGGCGCGCTGGAATAGTGAAGGGGTCAGGCGGTTGTTGACCAGCGGCAGCCCGTCGGTCGCAGCTTGCGAACTGAGGGTGCCACCATGGGCCCGCACCATGACAAGCAGGCATTCCAGCAGCGTGTCCTGGCCGTTTGCCTCAGGGCGAGACTCAGCAGCCGGAACCTCGGGCGAAGCATCCAGATCCGAAACATTGGGGAATGCTGATTCATTATTCAAGATAATTCCACGGCAAAATCGGCTCGCAGCTCAAAAGTAAGGTAATTGATATTGATAGTAACGGTTTGACCCCCGGAATCTTTAGTTGAAAAGACCTGTATTTCGGGCCTCAATCCTTATTTAAAGGACTGAATGAGGGTAATTGCCATGCCCGGTTTCTGTGTTTCCAGAATTTTTCGGTTTTCCTAAAAAACCGGCACAGTGCACAAACCAGAATACCCGTGAAAGCGGGCATTCAATTGGCTGAAATCAGTTAATCAGCCCACGGTGCCGACACGGTCCCAGGCAAGAGGAATGATTTCGACAGATTGTGCCAATGCTTCAAGTGCTCCTTCAGACAGTCTGCGCGCACGCGGCGCGAATTGGGTTGGCTGATGCTGTAGGTGAGACTGGCCCAGTACAGCAAGCGCGCACGGGCCGTGTCGTTAGCGGCCATGGTGGAGACCAGATAGTCGGCAACCGTCTGTGCACTGTCGTCCTTGCTGACGCTCCTCAGGTCATGCGGCGCCATGATGTAGGGTGGACAGGTATCGAGCAGAGAGACGTGCGCCTTGATTCACATATCGCGCTCGTTGTCGCGCAGATGAGATTGATAGTGATCAGAAATTGCCTTGGCGCTGCGCGGGTTTTCCCAGTTCTGTACGGTGCTGACCGAGACATTCGCCATCTCTGCCAGCGATTCTTGCGATACCCGGTAGCGACGCCGCAGGGTGTAATCCAGTTGGCCTCTAATTCACGCTGACGGGAATAGTGTCGAGGAGGCTGGACCTGGCGTTCTTGCTCGCTCAATTTGTTTTGCAAAAATCACATATACATCCCTGGATATGTGATGACCCGTCGGCTATTGGCTGGTTGAAGCGTAGCAAAGGTGAAGTCCGCGACAACACCAACCGGGTTAGGGGCGTTGCAACGTCGAAGGATGTGTGCCCGTGAGTTTGCGGACAAGGGCTTCCGAGATTGAGGCGGACATTGAAAAAGCCTGGTCGGATGACCAGGCTTTTGGGTGTGTGGTGCGCCGGAAGAGATTCGAACTCCTGACCCCTTGGTTCGTAGCCAAGTACTCTATCCAGCTGAGCTACCGGCGCATTTGGAAGGTTGCGGATTATACGCAGTTTTGCGTAATTGATACAAACTTCCTTGGTGTTGGCGGAGACGGAGGGATTCGAACCCTCGATGCAGGTTTAAGCCCGCATGCTCCCTTAGCAGGGGAGTACCTTCAACCTCTCGGCCACGTCTCCGAACCGCCGCGAATTGTATCGGAATGCGCGGCAGAAAGCCACCTTAAGCAGGTGCTTTCTCAAGTTCGAAGGCTTGATGCAGTGCACGCACGGCGAGTTCCAGGTATTTATCTTCAACCACGACCGATATTTTGATCTCGGAAGTTGAGATCATTTGCAGATTGATGTTTTCGTTTGCCAGTGTTTCAAACATCTTGCGTGCGATGCCGACGTGTGAGCGCATGCCCACACCAACGATGGACACCTTGGCGATTTTGTCGTCACCGGTGACTTCGCTGGCGCCAATGCTGGTGGCCTTTGCCTTGACTATTTCGAACGCCTTGGCGTAGTCGTTGCGGTGCACGGTAAAGGTGAAATCGGTGGTTTTGGAATGCCCCACGTTTTGCACAATCATGTCGACGTCGATATTGGCATCGGCAACCGGGCCCAGGATTTGATAGGCGACGCCGGGTTGATCGGGCACGCCGACCACGGTGATTTTGGCTTCGTCGCGATTGAACGCAATGCCGGAGATGATGGCCTGTTCCATTTTGTCGTCTTCCTCGAATGTAATAAGCGTACCGTCGCCTTCTTCCTGAAAGCTGGACAGCACCCGCAGTTTGACTTTGTATTTGCCAGCGAACTCGACCGATCGGAGTTGTAGCACCTTGGAGCCGAGGCTCGCCATTTCCAGCATTTCTTCGAAGGTGATGGTTTTGAGCCGGCGCGCTTCTGGCACGATGCGTGGATCGGTAGTGTAGACGCCGTCGACATCAGTATAGATCTGACACTCGTCAGCCTTGAGCGCAGCCGCGAGTGCAACGCCGGTGGTGTCGGAGCCGCCACGCCCCAGCGTGGTGATGTTGCCTTTTTCGTCGACACCTTGAAAGCCAGCCACCACAATCACGTGCCCGGAATCCAGGTCGCGGCGCATATTGGTTTCGTCGATGTTGAGGATGCGTGCCTTGGTGTGGGCATCATCGGTGAGGATGCGGACTTGTGCCCCGGTGTAGCTTTTAGCTTTCAGCCCTAAATCTTTCAGCGCCATCGCGAGCAGGGCAATGGTGACCTGCTCGCCGGTGGATATCATCATGTCCAGCTCGCGCGGATCAGGCGTGGCCTGAATTTGTTTGGCCAGACCAATCAATCGGTTGGTTTCGCCGGACATGGCAGAGAGCACCACCACAACCTGATGCCCAAGCATTTTGAATTTGGCCACACGTTCAGCGACTGCGCGAATGCGCTCTACGCTACCGACCGAGGTGCCGCCGTATTTTTGTACGATGAGTGCCATGATGATTAGAGTTGAGTTAAGGGTGCAATTTTAATGGATTAGCAGGGGAGTTTAACGCTCGAACAGCGCAATCGACTCGACATGCGCGGTGTGCGGGAACATGTTGGCCACCCCGGCCTCCATGAGCCGGTAGCCTTTATTGTGACAAAGCTCGCCCGCATCGCGTGCCAGGGTGGCGGCGTCGCAGGAGATATACACAATGCGATGCGGTGCACCACTCACCGGGAGCGATTTAACAAGTTCGGCTGCACCGCTGCGGGGCGGGTCGATCAGCAGCTTGTCGATATGACCGAGCGTGGCAAACTTTTCCGGTGTCATTTCGAACAGGTTGTCGACAACGAAGTGTGCGTTTGGAAGCTTGTTGCGTAGCGCATTTTCACGCGCACGGGCAACCAGTTCCGGGCTTCCCTCAATGCCAATCACATCGGCACCGCTGGTCGCAATGGGCAGTGAGAAGTTACCCAGTCCGCAAAACATATCGGCGATGCGTTCGCCGGCCTGCGGTTGCAGCAATCGCATCGCGCGGCTCACCAACGCGCGATTGATTGCGACGTTGACCTGGGTGAAGTCAGTAGGCCGGAACGGCATGGTGAGACCGAACTCGGGCAGGCTGTAACTTAGCTCGGGAGCGATGTCGGGCCAAAAAGGCTTCACGGTATCGGGCCCTTTCGATTGCTCCCAGACCTGGATCCGATGCTGTTCGGCGAAGCAGCGCACGAGGGTTCTGTCGTCGTCAGACCAAGGCTCAAGCAGGCGGAATAGCAGCACCGTGATGTGTTCGCCTGCCGCGATCTCGACCTGCGGAATACGGGATGCATTCGACAGGAGCACCATCATTTCGCGCAACGGCTGGATCAGCGCCGATACGTCGGGTGTGAGAACTTCACAGCTCGACATGTCGGTGATGAAGCTGGAACGCTTTTCCCGAAAACCCACCAGCACGCCGCCTTTTTTGTCGACAAATCGGGCTGACATCCGGGCACGGGTGCGATATGCCCAGCTGGGACCATGCAGAGGACGCATCACGATGTCGGGTGTGACCTTGCCGATGCGGGCCAGGTTTTCTTCCAGCACGCGCTGCTTGGCCGCAATTTGTGCGCTGGCTTCCAGGTGTTGCATTGAGCAGCCGCCGCAGCGGCCAAAGTATGGGCAGCGGGGGGTAGTGCGCTGTGCGCTGGCTTTGAGGATGGAGACAGCGTGGGCCGAGTTGTATTTGGCGTGCTTGCGATAGACGGTGATTTCCGCCCGCTCGCCCGC
>JAAFGW010000166.1 GCA_010365175.1 Sulfuriferula multivorans
CGTTTTGAAGGCCGGCTGCTGAATATTCATCCTTCGCTGCTACCCATGTTTCCCGGATTAAAAACGCATGAGCGCGCACTGGCCGAAGGGGTGAAGATTCATGGCTGTACGGTCCATTTCGTTACTGCGCAACTTGATCACGGCCCAATAGTCATTCAGGCCGCGGTGTCGGTGCGGGCGGACGACACCGCTCAGACGCTCGCCACACGGGTTTTAGCGCAGGAGCACCAGATTTATCCGCAAGCCATTCGCTGGTTCGCCGAAGGGCGACTGGTAAATAATTGTGGCCGCGTAAACTTGAAGGGCGATTTGACGTCACAGTCTGTGTTATTCACCGGAGCGTGACTATGATCAAACCCCTTTTACTGGCAGTCAGCCTGTTCGTCACCTCGGCCCAGGCAGCCGGGCCGTCGCAAATGAGTCTGGTTTATGACCTATACCGTAATGGCCACAAACTTGGACAGGTAACCGACTCGTTCACTCGCAGCGGCACGCGTTATACGCTGGTCAGCGAAACGCGCGCGACCGGCCCGCTCAAATTGCTGTGGCCGGGCAACATCCGGCTCGAAAGTAGCGGTGCCGTTACGCCGCAAGGCTTGCGCCCCACCCAGTTTCAGCACGCGCGCAGCGATGCGCCGAACAAACTGGCAACCGCACGGCTCGACTGGAAGCAACGCAGCATTGCCTACCAATACAAGGGTGAAACGCGTCAGGTGACCGGGCTGCAGAATGGGACGCAGGATCAGCTTTCACAGCTGTACCAGTTCATGTTTTTGCCCAAGCCACCGGTCGACTATGCCCTGCAGGTGGTGAGTGGACGTGACTTGAATGACTACCGGTATACCCGGAGTGATGGCGGTTCCATTCAAACGCCGCTGGGTGCACTCAACACCCAACAGTATCAGCGGATTACAGAAAAACCCGATGAGAAAGCCGTTACCGTGTGGATCGCTCCTGCGCACAACAATCTGCCGGTGCAAGTTCGTGTGAGCGAAGACGGCGTGACCCTTGAGCAGCGCTTGGTGCGCGCCAGCGTGAAGGACTGAAACATGGGGCGTAGCCTGCGCCCGTGGTGGTTGGCGTTGGGCGTGTCGCTGTTGTTGCATGCCCTCCTGATTGGTGGGGCGAATTGGAGTCTGCCTACGCAGGAGTTGCCTGCTGAGCCCATACGCTTCGAAGCACGACTGGTTTCCTTGGCCGCGCCCCCGCCTCCTGTCGCCAACCCGGCTGTTTCTGCTCCTCCCGTTTATCGTGGTCCTCTCCCGGCTGAAAATCCGGTGCAGAAAGCCGCCCCGCCTGGTGTTGTGTCAACCGACCCCATTAAGGTTTCTGCTTCGACCGAACCCGTCGTGAGTGTTGATACGCCGCCTGTTGCGCTGCCGGGCCCCGTGCAGGTTGCCGCCGCGGCACCGGTCCTGATCGAGGTGGCACCGCCACCGCTGAATCCTTTACCCGCCCGCATCGATTTGCGGTTCAAGGTGAGTTACGGGCTGGCGGCTGGTGAGCAGACCATGGTCTGGGTTAACGAAGATGGGCAGCACTACACCTTGATCAGCGTGGCTGAGGCCACGGGGCTGGCTGGCATTTTCTACCATGGCAAGTTCGTGCAGACCAGCCGGGGTCGCATCACCCCACATGGTTTGCAGCCTGAAGAGTTCTGGGATCAGCGCGGCGATAAGCGCAGCAGTGCGCAATTCGATGCGTCTCAAGGCCACCTCACACTGAACCCGGACAAGGGAACGCCGCGCCATTTCAAGTATGAGGGCGAGGTGCAGGATGTACTCAGCCTGTTTTTCCATCTCGCGCTCACTGCACCGCCTCCCGGGGGCACGCTGACTTACAGCGTATTCAACGGCAAGAAACTACGCGACTACAGCTATATGGTTCGGGGGGAAGTCATACTGGAAACTGCTGTGGGTTCCCTGCGCACGCTGCATCTTGCACGGGTGACAGATAGCGATGGCCGCTTTGAAATCTGGCTGGCCATCGACCGGCATTACCTGCCGGTGCGGGTGTTACGCAGCGACGACAAAGGCAATGAGGTTGAACTGAGGATCCAGTCCATCGTGCCGTGAGCCCATTTCAAATCAACCTCCCCCTTTTCGATACGTTGTCTTATCAAGCCCCATCCCCTGTCTGTACCTACGGTAGGAGAAGGGGGGCAGTGGGTTTGATGATGAACATTTCGTTGCCGCCCCGTTGGAATTCATAAGCGACCTGTTTGATCACGGTAGTGAAGCCATGATCCGCGAGGGATTCGCTCAAGAACTGGATGTGAGGCGATAAAACTCCATTGAGCGCTAGCAATGGAAATACACGTACTTCATGGGATACACGCAACATGTCCAGAATGGCCTGAAGATGAAAGTCGGCCGATAGGTGGGTGCTATACAAAAATAAAAAATGAGACGACAAGGCGAGGTCGAATTTTTTGACGTCAAAAGGTAGTGACGGCAATGCCCCTGGGATGTATCGCCCCTCTTGTTTTCCTGCATCAAAGTCGGCGAGGAAAGTTTCTATTGCAGACATGCGAAGCTGTCCGAGTTGTTCTATCGAAGGGATGACCTCCCAAACATAATCGCGCTTGTTTTCGCGCATTTGTGTCATGACGGTTTCATACGTTTCTACGATGCGATTTTTGATCTGCCTTGTATCAAAGGAATAAATCGGATCAATGGAAGTGACATTGCCGCCGCGTTTCGTCAATTCCGAGTTGAATCCGGCAGGGCCATCACCGCAACCGAGAATGCGGGATTTCAAGTCGGCATCGGTGAGAGCAAACATGGCTACGTATTCGTCGTACGAGCGCCCCCATGGGACGACTTTGTCGAGTGCGAAACTCATCGGTGTCCCTTCGGCATGTGGTTTCTATTGCGGCAAGCCGTCTACTTGGTCGCCAGCAATAATGTCACGCTGCGCAAATTTTCCTTGAGAGACTTCCAGTGCGTAACGGATTGCAATCGTGGGGCAATGCAGGGTGTCGGTATGGGGTTGCATGTTGGCGATATTTGAGATGCGTCCGGCTTCATCAATAAACGCAATCGATAGCGGTAGCGGGGTGTTGCGCATCCAGAAACAGTGCCGCCTCGTGGTGTCGAAAACAAACAGCATGCCGCCATTTTCGGGAAGCCGGGTACGGCCCATCAGGCCACGTTCCCGCTGCTGCGAGGTGGCCGCGACTTCAACCTTGAACGTATGCTGGCCGATGCGAAGGGATTGCAGCACATCGTTTTCTGCCGCGCAGGCGCACGACACGGTAACCGCTAATGCGAGTGCGCCAAAGCGGCTCATGCTGCAGAAGTTAAAGGGCACCTCTAAAGCCCATTTCGTATTTGCTCGGTCAGCTGCAGCGCCGTATTCAGATCGGCATCCAGCACATTGCAATGCCCCATCTTGCGTCCGGGCCGGGCAGTCTGCTTGCCGTACAGATGCAGCTTGATGTTGGGCTGCGACAGCAGTGTGTCCCAGTGAGGGCCGCCGTTTTGCCAGCGGTCGCCGAGGATGTTGAGCATCACCACCGGCGACAGCAAACGAGTGTCTCCAAGTGGCAGGCCGCATAGCACGCGCACCTGCTGTTCGAACTGGTCGGTGACGCAGGCATCCAGCGTGTAGTGGCCGGAGTTGTGCGGGCGCGGAGCGACTTCGTTGATCAGCAAGCGACCCTCGGCAACAAAAAACTCCACCGCCATGACGCCGACATAGTCCAGCTTGTGGGCAACCGCACAGGCCATGTCGCGTGCCTGGTGCATGAGGTTTTCGGGCACGCGGGCCGGGACGATGGAAACATCGAGGATGCCATTTTCGTGGCGATTTTCGGCGACCGGGAACCGCTCACACCGGCCGGCATCGTTGCGCGCCAGCACCACTGATAGTTCACATTCCAGCTTGACGAAGCCTTCCAGCACGCAGGGCAGGCCGCCGAACTCGCGGAAGGCTGTGCGCGCTTCATCGAGTGAGCCGATACGGGCCTGACCTTTGCCGTCGTAGCCGAAGCGCGACACTTTCAGGAGCGCCGGTGTGCGGGTCTTGATCAGCGCTGCGTCGAGATCGACTTCATTATTGATCAAAGCAAACGGCGCGGTGGCAAAGCCATTGTCGGCCAGCCAGGTTTTTTCATGACTGCGATCCTGCACGATGGCGACGGCGGCAGCGCTGGGCGATACCCGGCAGTGGTCAGCCAGCGCGATCAGGCTGGCTGCCGGAATATTCTCAAATTCGGTGGTGACAGCTGCGCAGGCGTCGCCTAGCTTTTTCAGCGCAGCGAGATCGGTGTACTCCGCCTGTACGTGGTCATCAGCCATTTGCCCCGCCGGGCTGGCGGCATCGGGGTCGAGCACCATGACCTTGTAGCCCATGGTGCGCGCGGCGAGCGTAAACATGCGACCGAGCTGGCCCCCTCCGAGTATGCCCAAGGTGGCACCAGGGAGAATAGGCAAGGATTTACTCGACATCGGGTAGTTCCATCCCCATCACTGAATCCGACTGGCTTTTGCGGAAGTCGTTAAGCTGCGCGGCCAAGCCGCTGTCATAACGGGCGATCAGTGCCGCTGCAAAAAGCGCCGCATTGGCCGCGCCGGCCTCGCCGATGGCAAAGGTGGCAACCGGAATACCCTTCGGCATCTGCACGATCGACAGCAGCGAATCCATGCCCTTGAGATATTTCGACGGCACCGGCACACCCAGCACCGGGACGATGGTTTTGGCAGCGAGCATGCCGGGCAGATGCGCCGCACCACCGGCGCCTGCGATGATGGCCTTGAGTCCACGTGCCTCGGCGCTGGCCGCATATTCGTAGAGCATGTCTGGCGTGCGGTGGGCAGAGACCACCCGGGTTTCGAAGTGGATGCCCAGCTGCTTGAGTAGTATCGCTGCGTGTTTCATCACCTCCCAGTCGCTGGAAGACCCCATTACTACTCCCACTTGAGGTGCGCTCATTGTGTTGATCCCAGGCGTGTGAAAGGCGGCATTTTACCGCGAGGATGCGCTACACAAACAAAAAGCCCCGCAGAAGCGGGGCTTTTGGCGAAGCTATAGCAGCTGTATGTTTAGACACAACCAGTCGGCTTCGGGGTGCCGGCATAACGGCCGGCTTGTTTGGCGGGGCCAAACGGGAACAGCTCGAACAGGAATTTTTTGTCGCCCCATTCGGCGCCAAACTCTTCCTTCAGGCCTTTTTGCAGAAAGCGCAAGTTGGGGGCTGTGCCATTCTGGGCAAACTGCTCACGCATGTGGTTGATGATTTTCCAGTGGTTTTCACCGAGTTCCAGGTTATCTTCCTTGGCCAGTTCGACGGCCAGCTCTTCAGACCAGTCTTCCAGGTTGACCAGGTAGCCTTCGGGGTCAGTCTCGACCATTTTGCCGTTGATTTCGCGTTCCACGTTTTAGTCCTTGCAAATAAATAAGCTCAACGACACACGATAGAATAACCCAGTAAATTAGTCAACTACCCGTATGCGTAAGTGCGCTCAATGGAGTCGGCCAGTTGTGGGATTCGCCACTTGCGCGCTTTATCCAGGCGTCATACAGGGTCATACCGTGTGCGAGCATCTCGTGGTCGTCAGGATAGAGCGCAGACAAACCCAGAGACTGCGCCAATAACCCGGCACATTGCGGCGCGAGGTCGAGGCGGTTGGTGTCGGCCCTGCGCACGATCAAAAGGCGGGATCGGTCAGGTCGTGCAAGCGCAAAAAAGCATCGAAGCTGCACAATTCACCGACGTGGCCGTATTCCACACCGGGAATGTCATAGGGCGTGGCGCGAGATTCCGCAGCGACGTTGAGTACCTCTGCCGCGGGCACGTAGAGAAACTCGGCGTCCTTATCGATGAAGCGCGCGATCAGCCAGGGGCAGGCGATGCGGTCGATCTTGGGATGTTCGCGGGTCACCCACTTCATTTTTGTCACGTTTATTTAGCCGTGACCTTGCCGCCAGCTGTCTTGTAGGCCTCGATTCCGCCTTCGATGAAACGTGCTTTCACCCCTTCAGCCTGCAACCGGTCGACCACGTTATTGGAAACGCCGCCGCCGCGAACGCAGTAAATGATTACGTCCAGCGTACGTGGGAGGGCGTTGACCCAGATATCGATTTTTTCAGGATTTTTCCACATCGCGCCGGGGATGATTTCATTGGATGCGGCGTAGTCAGCTTCGCGTCGCACGTCGAATACCAGCACGGCATCGGGGTTGAATTCAGACGCCAGAATGGTGCGTGGCGCGTTCGGGTTTTTCCCCGTTGTGCTGTCGCATCCACATTGCTTCAAGGGTTGGGGGGTCGGTTCCATAGTGTCCTCACATGACAAACGAATGAATCAGGCCAAGTAGCGCGGTGACGCCGACCACTTTCATGATATCGGCTTGGTAATGCCATAGCGCGACGAACGAGGCGATGGCGACGATCACCGGAAACCAGACGAAGACTCCGGCGAACGGTTCTGCTGCGCTGGTTTGTGGCCAGAAGGTGTGTCAGGAAAAACGTAGCCAAATTTATAAATTTATAAATTTATAATCACGCCTACTGCCGCTGCGATCATACCTGTTAACGGCGCAGTGAATTTGAGATCGCCACGCGTGGTTTCCACCAATGGACCGACGACGAG
>JAAFGW010000167.1 GCA_010365175.1 Sulfuriferula multivorans
CGCTAATCCTTTGCTGACGAGGAACGGGGCGACGTATAAAACACCACCCCCACACGCTTGATATGCTCGACCAGATCCGGGTTGTCCAGCGCGTGTAGCACTGACAGGTCAATCTTGTAGGGAAGTAGCAGATCATCGAGTTCGTTTTCGATTTTCAGCAGCTGTGTCAACGTAAGCACATCACCCTTCAGGCAGAGATCAATATCCGACCCCACGCGGTAGTTTCCCTTAGCACGCGAGCCATAGAGCACGGCCTGCTCGATTTCCGGGTGCGCCGCCAGCACACCGTTAATACGAGCAATGGTTTCCGGTTTCAAGCCAAATTTCATTGCTCGCTTACGTCTTGAGTGAACTCATCTTTTGCAGAAAGTGTTGGAACAGCGTGAAATACTGCCCAACAATTTTTCCGGCAATTTCATCCGCCACTTTCCGTTGATAGGTGTGCGAGGTTTGATTGCGGCTCTTGATCATTTCCATCCAACCCTCGCCATCCACCACAAGCCCTTTCTGGAATGACTCACGCGCCGCATCACGTGAGCCCGTGATGCCAGGGTTACCCTGGTAAGCGAAATAATCCTTCATCACATTCCAAGCCAGTTCATGAGTGAACTCAAATGTCTGAATCAAACCCTGTTTCTCCAGTTCGGATAGCGGGCGCTGCTGGCTCGTAGTGATGGCATTGCTGAGTTGGTCCAGCACCTTGCTGTAATTAGCCAAGCGTTGTTGCCAACGGATATCGAGTTCACTCATAGTTATCGTGCCTGCCCATTTATTTTCGTAAGGACTTCCCTCCAAGCGGCTTTTCACAATGGGGACATACACTGGATGCCACTGCTTTCTGTTGGCTTTGTAACTCTACAAAGGCTGAAGCAATGATACCTGCTGGCAAAGCAAACAAACCGATGCCCATCACGGCAATCGCAGCCCCTAGCAGCTTCCCCATGACAGTCATTGGATACGCGTCTCCATAGCCCACGGTAGTCAACGTCGTAATACCCCACCACATGGAGGCCGGGATGCTTGAAAAAACATCAGGCTGCTGCTCGTTCTCAACCAGGTATATCAGCGAGGATGCGACCACCAGCATCAGGAGCATCAACATCAGCGACAGCACCAACTCTTCACGTTTTTGACGGGCCACCTCGCCCATCATCTGTAGTGCCTTGGAGTATCTGCCCAGCTTGGCTAGCCTGAGCATGCGGGTGAGTCGGAGTATGCGCAGGACGCGAAGGTCGACGCCCGTCCACATCAGTAGAGCCGGCAATATCGCCAAAAGGTCAATAATGGCCATAGGTGTGAAGATGTAACGCACACGACCGGTAACGGGATTCTTGAATCGAGGGAGGCTGGTGCAGGACCAAAGCCTAAGCAGGTACTCCAGACTGAATACAGCCACCGAGACCCATTCAAAGCCCGTCAGCCATGCGCCGTATTCCATGCGGACCGATTCAACGCTTTCAGCCATCACGGCCAGCACATTCAACAAAATGAGCGCAATCAGGGCGACGCTTACGAGTCTGGTAAGCCTGTCGGTTGAAGTGCCGCTCAAAGCTTCGTGGACGCGATTCCGTATTTGCATGGCGTTCTCAATCGTCCTGTTCGGTCGGCCTACTGCATTTCAATACTGGCGTCGCAGCCGATATGAAATGGCGGCAATTTCTGGGGGAAGCGTTTCCACGTCTTGCCATGAAGTTTTCGGCAATCGGGGCAACACTCCTCGGAGTTCAACTCCCAGCCATCCGCTTCCCAGTCCTTGCTGGACTCCTTAAGCCTTTGTGACTCCAGTCCAGCTCCAAGTGTCCTTAGGATGACCCGAGAAACCTCAGACGAATAAGCATGCGCCTTTGCCAGTTCTTCCAGGTCAATACCTTCAATCGGCTTGAGTTGAAACAGCTCACGGAACGAGATGGTCTTTTCAAGCCTTTGGCGGGTGTCGGGCAATGCCTTCAGAAACTCAACGGCCTGGACCTTCCGAGTGAACTTCTTCGGAGCATCGGCGCCCGCGATTTCTTGCATATGTTTCATGGTCATTCCTGCCAGGATGTCTTCCAATGGAATTTCCTGGCCTCTGCGCATGAAGCCTTTATCCGTCAGTTCTTCAAAGGTTTTTCGCCGGTAATCAGCAGCAGGAGAAACCTGTACCTTGGAGCCCGCGGAAATAGCGTAAAGCAGGGACCGGTATGTGTCCGGGGTGTCCTTGAAGCGCGCCAGCAAGGCATCATCAACGGTGAGGTCGTGAGGCTCCTCAAATAAAAGCGTTGTGGCTGTTTCGATATACCCAGGCCGCAGGGCCAGTTCCTCAACTGCCGCATTCTGAAATTCAGCCAACAGGTCCTCCTTATCTAGGTCTGTAGCTGTCTCCCATTCGGACGAGGCAAGCCTTTTCATGTCGACCAGCCTCTTTATGGTTGGCTTGGCGTACGCTAACCAATCGGCCAGTTCTTTACATAGGATGTTCTTTTGGGCGACCAGATGATTGAACCACTCCCTGATTTCATACTCCTGGCCTTGCTCCAACGCAGAAACCAGCTTGGCTGCGTCATTCTGGTCCAAGCCATAAAGTGTGAGAGGGAGTGGCAAGCTTGGTCCGATTTGAAAGCCGCCATCGCTCGTTGGCAGGAAGCCGACTTTGGTTTCCTGCTCATCCGACCCGCTGTGAGATGAAATGGTAATCTTCAGATTGGGACTTGATGCAGTAGAAGTGTCCGGACTTGTGTCGCTCTTCTTGAGTAGGTAAAGCACCACAGCGACAATAACGATTAGCCAGAATAGCCACATTATCCATGTCTCCTATTGAAGTGTTTTTGGTTGCCGTAACACGACATGGCCAGATGTTTGGCTCTCTATAGCTGTTTCTGACAACATACTCAAAATCCGACCCTACTGACTGAGGCAGCCCCAGTTTACTCGACAAATTCAGTCATTAAATCTGTGTGTCACATATGGCCGATCAGTAGACCCACATAGGCACAACGCCGACCGGCCGCTCATGGCCTGTTACAGCAGTCTTAGTTGGTTGCCGTATCCTGCGCGCTGTTATTTCTGTCAGCAAAGGCAACCGTACAAGCGCCGGTTAACCCTCCGCCACCACTTCCAGCACGCCCTCGCCCTAGGCTTCCAACTTCTTCACCCCCAACCCGGAGATCTCACCCAGCTCGGTCAGCGTTGCAGGCCGGCGCGCGGAGATTTCGCGCAGGGTGGCGTCGTGCAGGATGACGAAAAGCAAGGGTCACATCTTGTATTGACTCATTTACTCCAATTCCTTAATCACCCTTGAGAACGATCTTGAAATGGCACTTCTGGACATGGAAAACACGTTCGTTTGAACTTTAACAACGAGGAAAGGCCACGGCTTCAAGCAGCCAATTTCAATTCGCAATGCAGGCCCGCACGGGCTGCAAGCGTCACCAGCATATCCAGACTGAATTTGTCCCATTTTCCGCGCATCAGGTCGGACACGCGAGATTGGCTGATGCCCAAAACTTGCGCCGCTTCAACCTGCGTCCAATTGCGTTTTTCTACGGCCAGGCGCAATTGCGCCATCAGGTCCGCACGCATCGACAAAACTGCGACTTCCTCCGGCGGAAAACCCAAGTCGGTGAATACATTGCCGCCGGACTGAATAATTTTCTCTTTCATGATTCGTCTCCTATCTGTTTGTATCGACGCGCTGCCAATTCGATGTCTTCCTTGCGAGTTTTCTGCGTTTTTTTGTGAAAGGCATGCAAGACGTACACGGCGTCCTTGAACTTTGCCACATAGATCACGCGCCACTCACCCAGGACATGCACCCGGATTTCAAACGCCCCGGCCCCAACGGCAGGCATGGGTTTGAAATCGGACGGATGCAGACCGCGCTGCACTTGCCAGAGTTCAAAACCTGATTCGCGCCGGGCTTCAAGTGGGAAATCCGTCAAGTCATCCAGGCTGCCGCCAACGAATTTAAGCGCCTTCATGATGACGAATTATATAAGTACTTATATAATTGTCAAGGTATACAGGCAGGCTGTGTGAATCACCCGCCGCGCTGCCGCGCCGTCTCATACAAACACAGCGCCGCCGACACCGACACGTTGAGGCTTTCCACGGTGCCACCGATGGGAATGCGCGCGACCTGATCGCAGTTTTGCTTGACCAGGCGGCGGATGCCCGTGCCTTCTGCGCCCAGCACCCAGGCGATGCCGGTCTTGAGGTCGATTTTTGACAAGGGAAGCTCGCCGTCCATGTCGGTGGCGATGACCCAGATGTTGTGTTCCTTCAATTCTTCGATGGTGCGCGACAGATTGGTGACCATGATATAGGGCACGGTTTCGGCCCCACCCGAAGCGACTTTTTCCACCGTGGCGTTGATCCCGACGGCGTTATCTTTTGGCGCGATGACGGCGTGCACGCCAAAGGCATCGGCCGAACGCATGATGGCGCCAAGGTTATGCGGATCAGTGATGCCGTCAAGGATAAGCAGCAGGGGCGGACCTTTGATGTTTTCCAGCACTTCGTCCAACGAATGGGTGAGCGCAACCGGTTTGACGCGGGCAACGACGCCCTGGTGATTGGACGATTTGCCGACCAGGCGATTCAGGCGATCGGCTTCCACCTGCGCGAGTCCAACCTTGTTGTCTTTGGCCTGCTTGACCAGATCGCGCGCGCGCGCGTCGCGCCGGGTGAGATCGAGATAGATTTCCAGCACGCCAGACGGGTCCTGGCGTAGCCGCGCCAAAACCGCATGAAACCCATAGATGAGTTTTTCTGCGCCGTGTTTTTCTGCGCCGTGTTTTTCTGCGCCGTGTTTTTCTGCGCCGTTTTTATCTGCGCTGTGCTTATCGGTAGACTTCTCGCTCATTGCTTCTTGCTACCTATTTTGGTTTTCGCTGTTTTGGGTTTCGATGAGCGGGGCTTGGTGGGCTTGGCTTTCGGCGATTTAGGTTTGTCTGACTTCTGCTCTGGTGCCTTCTTCTCGAACGCGCGCTGCATGTCCTGGGCCGGGCTGTCCTGCTCGACCAGGCTGAAATCGATCTTGCTGGTTTCAATGTCGGCGCGCATGACCTTGATGCGTACTCGGTCGCCCAGGCGATAACGCTTGCCAGTGCGTTCGCCGAGCATCCAGTGCTTGCCCTGATCGTAATGGAAGTAATCCTGACCCAGCTCGGAGACGTGCACCAGGCCTTCGGTGAAGATTTCATCGAGAGAGACAAAGATGCCAAAGCTGGTCACGGCGCTGACGGTGCCGTTGTATTCGTTGCCGATGTGATCGCGCATAAAATACGTTTTCAGCCAGGCATCGACATCACGCGTGGCATCATCGGCGCGACGCTCGGTCATCGAACAATGGACGCCGATTTCAGGCAATCCCGCAGCAGATAATTTTTCCCCCTTCAATACCGCCTTGATGCCGCGATGCACCAGCAGATCGGGGTAGCGTCGGATCGGCGAAGTGAAGTGGGTGTAGCCCTCATACGCCAATCCAAAGTGGCCTTTGTTTTCCGGCGTGTAGACCGCCTGCTTGAGCGAACGCAGCATGACGGTTTGCAACAGGCCGGCATCGGGGCGAGGTTTGATTTTTTCCAGCAACGCGCCGAAATCCTTGGCGTGCGGTTTGTCGCCACCGGGCAGATCGAGCCCGAATTCAGCCATGAAGCCACGCAGCAAGGCGAGTTTTTCTGGCGTAGGGCCTTCGTGCACACGGTACAGCGCGGGCTGCTTGTTCTCCAGCAGGTAATCCGAGGCGCAGACGTTGGCCGACAGCATGCATTCTTCGATAATGCGGTGGGCGTCGTTGCGCGTCACCGGAACGATGGCCTCGATCTTGCCCTGCGCGTCGAACATCATCTGTGTTTCGGTCGAGCCAAAATCAATCGCACCGCGTTTGGCGCGCGCTTTCAACAAGACACGGAAAAGCTTGTCCAATGCCTCCAGATGCGGCATCAACGCGGCCTGTTTCGCATCCGGCTTGACCTCACCCGAAAGCCAGTCCCACACTTGGTTGTAGGTCAGTCGCGCGTGCGAATAGATCACGCCCGGATAGAAACGGTATTCCTTGATCACCCCCGCTGCGGTGATGCGCATATCGCACACCATGGAGAGCCGGTCGACTTCGGGATTCAAAGAACACAACCCGTTGGACAACGCCTCGGGCAACATCGGGATGACGCGGCGCGGAAAATACACCGAGTTACCGCGGTTGTAGCCTTCGGTGTCGAGTGCATCGCCGGGTTTCACATAATGACTGACGTCGGCAATCGCCACGATCAACCGGAAGCCGCTGCGGCCCAGTGGCTCGCAATACACTGCATCGTCAAAGTCACGCGCGGTTTCGCCGTCGATGGTGACCAGCGGCAGATGGCGAATGTCTTCGCGATCGGCGAGGTCCTTCTTCTGAACTTTTTTGGGCAGCTTTTCTGCCTGTTTTTCGACATCGGCAGGGAATACATACGGCAGATCGTGCTTGCGCAGCGCAATTTCGATCTCCATGCCAGGGCCGGTATAGCTCCCCAGAATTTCGGAGACGCGCCCAACTGCCTCATTGTGCGCACCAGGCTGGGTGACGATTTCCACCGTCACCACCT
>JAAFGW010000168.1 GCA_010365175.1 Sulfuriferula multivorans
CACCGCGAAGAACACACCGAGATCGAACAGCATCACCGTGGAAAGACCAAGGTCGGTCCACAGATGGGTCAGAAACGGCAGTCCGGACAATGTGCCCACCAACCCGCTCAGCACGGCCAGACCGACACCCGCCATGGCCAGCGGCAACGGAGCCAGCGGTTGCAGGCGCTGTGCGGCCGGCGCCCCAAGGATGATGGCAATCAGGCTGCTGCCCGCCACGGCCAGCAGGCCACCGATGAAGCCGCCCCCAGGCTCGTTGTGGCCGCGCAGCAGCACCCACAACGCCGCTGCCAGCAATAGCCAGTAAAGCGGACGCGCCGACTTCAATAACAGGACCGAATGCGGACTCATGACGATCGCTCTTTGCGCAGACCGGCGAACAACGGCAAGGCGGCCAACAGAGAGAAAGCCACCACGGCAATTTCGCCAAGCGTATCGAGCGCACGAAAATCGACAATGATGACGTTGACCACGTTATGGCCATGCGCCTCGGGCAAACTGGCCCGGCCGAACCAGTCGGCCAGTTCCGAATTCACTGGCAGGCTGGCCATATGCGCCAGCAGCAGGAAGGTGCCGATTCCGGCCGCTGCCGCCAGCACCCCACGCGAGATGCGCACGGGTTCGTGTGGCAATGGCGACGTGCCGTAACGCGGCAGCACACTGGCGGCCACCACGACCAGCACCGTTTCGACCGCAAACTGGGTAAACGCCAGATCGGGCGCCCCCGCGAACAGGAACAACACGGCCGAGCCATAGCCCACCAGCCCGCTTGCCATCAGCACCGCGATGCGGGTGCGCAACATGGCCGCCGCAGCCGCGCCGATCACGATCAGCAGGCAGGCCAGCGCCCAGGCCCAGGCATGGTCGGGCCAGTCCCAGGTCCATGCCAATTGACGCTCGGTATGCAGCCAGCCGTATGCACTCATCAACAGCAGCGCTGCCAGCGTCAACTGTAGATAACCGGATACGCGACCATGTTGCAGGGCCCGCGTATGCCAGGCGGCCACATGCGTCAGGCCATGCAGCAATCTGTCGTAGAGCGCGGCCGGTCCGTAGCGGTCGAGCCAGCGCAGACGATGCACGGCCTCGTGCATGCGGTCCCACGCAAAAAAGAACAGCATGCCGATTACCGCCGTGATGCCGGTGGCCGACAACAGGACGTCGAGATCGTAGGCCGCGCTGAGGTCGACCTCCCCCAGACCCGGTGAAATGCTGCGTGCGGCAGCGATCAGCAGGGGGTCCGCAAGTGCCGGAAAAAAGTCGAATTCCATGCCCAGCAGCACAATAGCGATCGGCGGCAAGACCATGCGCCAGGACACCTCGTGCACTTGGCCCCGTGGCGCCTCGGGCGGCCCCCAGAACACGCGCACGGCCGCCACGCCGGCGACGGCAACCGCCACGGCATTGACCAGCACGGTCGCATAGCTGACCAGGGTGAACACCTCGGCCTCGAGTTTGGCGCTGGAAATGACATCCTTCGCCACAAATCCGAACGACAGCGGCAGGCCCGCCATCGACAGGCCGGCCAGCACCGCGGCGGCGGCGGTCCAGGGCATGGCCCGGCGCAACCCCATCAGATGATCGATGCTGCGGGTACCGGTGGCATGGTCGATATTGCCGGCCACCATGAAAAGCGGCGCCTTGTACAGCGCATGGGCGAACAGAAAAGCCACCACCGCCAAGCCCGAACCGGCGCTGGGCAAGCCAATCAGCAGGGTCAGCGTGCCCAGCGCCGACACGGTGCTGCACGCCAGGATGCGCTTGAGGTCACGTTCGCGCAGCGCGAGCACCGCCGCCCAGACCGCTGTCAGGGTGCCGGTGCCCACCAGCAGCACTTCCCAGAACAGCAGATCGTTGAACGCCGGATCGAGCCGCGCCATCAGGTAAATGCCCAGCTTCACCATGGTGGCCGAATGCAGGTAGGCGCTCACCGGCGTCGGTGCGGACATGGCATTGGGCAGCCAGAAATGGAACGGGAACTGCGCGGATTTGGTGAAGGCGCCAAGCAGCACCAGCACCAGTGCAGCGGGCAGAAGCGGATCGTCGTGCAGGCTCGGGCCCGCAGCCACGATACCGGACAACGTCCAGCTGCCGGCCATCTGGCCGAGCAGGATCAGGCCGCCCAGCATCGCCAATCCGCCGCCCATGGTGACCAGCAGCGCCTGGCGCGACGCCGCGCGGGCGTCGGGATTGTCGTGGTTGAAACCGACCAGCAGGAAGGAGGTGAGGCTGGTGAGCTCCCAGAACAGGAACAGCAGGATCACGTTATCGGCGGTGACGGCGCCGATCATCGCCAGCATGAACAGGATCAGCACGACGAACAGTCGGCCGCGCCGCGGCTCGTGCGCAAGATAGCCGCTGGCGTACACGAAAACCCAGGTGCCGATGCCCGTGATCAGCGCCAGCATCTGCGCGCTGAATCCGTCAATGCGAAATGCCAGCGAGAGCCCCAGGCTGGGGACCCAGGGAAGTTCGAGTTGCCACGGCAGGCTGTGGTTTATTAGCCCCCACACCAGCAGCAGGAACAGTGACAATGGGATGGCGGCCAGCCACAGATACGTTGGACCGTCGGTTTCCGAATGCGAAGCGTGACTCATGGCGCGTGACCTTGCCGCAAGCCCTGCCAGTGACGCCAGGCCAGCACGGCCAGCGTGACAGCGGTCAGCGGCAGCACGAACCCACTCATCACGATCGAAAAGCCGGTCTGAGCGTCGTGCCCCGTGACGTCGAGAATCAGGTAAGTGGTATAGGCGATGTAATAGGCCAGAAACACGCCACCTTCCCAACGGGCAATGAGGTGGCCGGTAAAGAAAATCGGCAGGCACGCCACCGTCACTGCCACCATCACAGGCAGATCGAAGGCCAGCAAGGAAGAAGGCACCAGCAACGCCCCCGGCGCGATACTCGCGGAGATGCCCAACACAGCCAGAATATTGAAAATACAGCTGCCAATCACGTTCCCCACAGCGATATCCCGCTGCCCGCGCAAGGCAGCCATCACGGAGGTGGCGACTTCGGGTAGCGAGGTGCCGATCGCGACAATGGTCAGCCCGACGATCAGTTCGCTCATGCCCAACTGCCGCGCCAGCGTCACCGCTGCGTCCACCAGCCAGTTGGAACCAAGGATCAACAGCGCAAGCCCGGCCACCACCAGGAGAAGCTGCACGCCCCAGTGGCGATCCCAGGCCTGTTCGTCGATCAATGGAGCCTCTCCGTTCACCTCGCGGTCGGCCGCGGTTTCGCGGCGGCTCTGGCGGATAACCAGGACCGTATAGCCGACCAGCAAGGTAACAAAGATCAGTCCATCCACGTGCCCGATGCCGCCGTCGCTGGACAGTGCCCACAGCAGCAGCGACACCCCGACCAGCAGCGGCACTTCCTGTCGAACCAGTTGGCGGTGAACGACGAGCGGCGTGATTAGGGCAGATACTCCGAGGATGAACAGAATGTTGAAGATATTGCTGCCGATGACGTTACCCAAGGCGATATCCACTCGCCCTGACCACGCGGATTGCACGGATACCGCAAGCTCCGGCGAACTGGTGCCAAAAGCCACGACAGTCAGCCCCACCACCAAGGGCGAAATTCCGAACGACAGGGCAAGCTTCGATGCGCCGCGCACCAGCAACTCGGCGCCTAACACGAGGGCGATCAAACCGGGAATGAACCAGATCATTCAGTCTTCTTTCATTTGAACAATGCGCGCAGCATTTCTACCACCTCGAACCCTATGACCAACAGTCAGGCGAACATGGCGGCGATCCCCACGCCGGCTGCTGCAATGCCCTTGATGATGCCTATTTTCTCGTCATGCCGGGTTTCGACAAAATCACACAGCGCCTCGATGGCACTGTTCATGATTTCGGCGACCAGCACCAGTGTCGTGACGACGACAATCAACACGGAATCGATCCAGTCGCGCGCGAACAAGGCGGCCGTCAGCACCCCCAGCGAGAGCATCAGCTCAGGCCACGCTGAAATCGTAGACCACGGCATAGCGCAAGCCTGACGCAATGGTGCGCAGTTTCCGTGTCGGGTGATATCCCGGTTCACCAGTGCCTAAAAAATTGTGCCTCATGCCATATGACTCCCTGCCATATGACTCCCTGCCCGGCTGCTCGAATGCCCCCTCACCGACCGAATGATCAGCAGGTGCAGCCCGCCCACCCAGCCTATCGCGGCCAGCGTTCCGGCAATCACATCGCTTGGAAAATGCACCTGGAGGTAGATGCGAGACAGCCCAACCCACAGCACGATCATGCCCAGCAACCCCGACCATACTGCTCGTCGCTGCGCCGCGACCAGGAATAGAGCGATAGCCAGGGCTGTAACCTGCATTGCATGGGCACTGGGATAGGACCAGTCGGCCGGCATCGACAGCCAGGTAATCCCCTGCATCAGGGCATCGAGCGGCTCGCTCCGCCACGCATGCGCCAGGCCAAGGCCGGCGCGGTCCATTGCGCCAACACGGCATCGGCCCACCGGACAGACCATCCACGCCCCAGCAATGAGCACTATCAGGCCCAGTGACCAGAGGAAGGCCCATTTCCGCACGCATGTTCTCCTGAATGTACAGCCGCTGAGTTAACAAATAATGCGGGCGCCGCACCCGAATTCAATGCATGTCCCTAGGCAGGGCATGCACGCTTGTTCACCCTGAACCCCGCAATTCGACAGCGATGCCGATTCGGAGTTTCAAACTGTTGCGTGGGTCAGGAATCGAATAGGTGTCGACCGGGCAAGCAGGGCCGAAGATCAGCGCTTCCAGCCGGAGTGGCCTTTGCCGGAACCCATTCCTTACTAGCCCTCCGTAATCCGACGGGCTTGCTTGTTAAGGTTTTCGATGGCTTGCACCGCCGCGCGTTGCGCAGTCTCGGCCTCGGCTTCAGAACCCATCATGGTCAAGCGGCCAAAGTTACCGAACGGTTTAACGTCCACCAGCGTAATGTGCGCGGCTTTTTCCGCTTCATTGGCAGCATAGATGGCGTAGCCCGCAGGCTCGACTTCGAGAATGAACATGGACTTGCCCGGCAGTATCATCGAGCCCTTGCGCAACTGGCGGTTGATGAGCGTGGTGTGATCCGGCGTCATGCCGCAGATGACTTCGTTCCAATGGATTTTGCATGCCATGCGCGTGTCCATGGTGGTATTCAACTGCCGCAAGATGGTATTGCCGGCTTCCATGACTTCGCTCTGGTTGCGGTAGTGGATTTCCATAGAACCAAAGGAACGTTCCACCACCTGCTCGCCCAAGTGAACATTGGTCTCCTTGAGCGCGATGTCGGACAGGCGGTGTACCGCCATACCAGGTGAGACCTCGACCCACAGGCAGGCATCGCCGGGTACCGGCAAAAATCCCTGCGAAGAGGTGGCGAGATAGGACGCGAGCTGCGGTTGCAGCGCGTCCATGAAGACGAAAGTGCGCAGGCTGATATGCATGGCTCTGTCGCTCAACGGGTCAGACCCATGTACAGCATCGGTAATTTTTCCGGCAGGCGTTCAACCTTATCCAGCACGGTGAAGTTTTTGGCTCCGAAAATCTGCGCCACGTACTGGTCTGCATGCGGATCGAGGCTCAACGCATAAACGGTGATGCCATCGCGGGCCAGCTCTTCCACCGCGCGCTTGGTGTCGAACCGCAGGTACTGCGGATCGCGCACATCATTATCGGCAGGCTCACCATCGGTGATGATGAACAGGATTTTCTTGCTCTTGGGTTGTAGCTTGAGTTGTTCGCCAGCATGGCGCAGCGCGGCACCCATGCGGGTGGAATACGATCCCTTGAGGCCCGCCAGGCGCGCTTTGACCAGGTCATTGTACGGCTGATCAAAATCCTTGAAGCGATAGTAATGAACATCGTGACGGCCATCGGAGCAGAAGCCATGCAATGCGAACGGATCGCCAATACGATCAAGAGCATCGGACAGCAACACCGTTGCGGCGCGTGACAAATCCATGATGCTGTAGTCATGGCCGCGCACCTTGTCGTTGGAAGACTCTGACATATCGAGCAGTACCATCACCGCAAGGTCTCGCACGTTGCGCTTGTAGCGCATCATGATGCGGGTGTCCGGTTGCAGACCCATGCGAATATCGATCATGGCGCGTATCGCAGCGTCGATGTCGAGCTCGTCGCCGTCTTCCTGCCGCCGAATGCGCTGCATCGCCTGCGGAATCATGGATTCAATCAGGTATTTAAGACGCGAGATCACCGGCTTATTATCGGTGACGATTTTTTCGATCACTTCAAGTTCACCAAGCGGCGGACGGCGTTCCAGCACCGTTGCCCAGCTCGGCCGTTCGAGTTGAATCTGATAATCCCACTCGTGGTAATGATAAGGATCTGAAATCGGCGGGCGGCCTTCCAGCTCGTTGATGGTCACGCCTTCTTCGTCGAGGTAAAACGGCGTTTCAAGGACCCATATTTCTTCCGCGTCGTCGCCCGCATACTCGTTATTGAGCTCGTTGATCATTTCCATCAAAGAGACATTTTTGCGCGTCTGATTACCACCCCAGGTGGCTTCCAGTGCGGTATCGACGTCGTATTCTTCCGATTCCCACAC
>JAAFGW010000169.1 GCA_010365175.1 Sulfuriferula multivorans
GTCACGCCCGAACAAGCCTATCTGGACTGGCTGCCGAAACTGGCCGAGGCTGCGTAAAATGAAATTCCCGGTGCGCCCCGCGTTGCACATACTCGTGGACAACGACGCACATTTAACCCGCCCGAGTTCCACTTATAAATCGGGGAATGTTGTTTAGACAACCGGAGCCACTTCTCATCGCCCGGGTCCGTCCCATCCTGGAAAAAACCTGCCTGAAATGCCACAGCCCGGCTTCGGGGCTGAAGATCCCCGACCTCTCCACCTACGAAGGCATCCGGGTGGTGGCAAAAGTGGATACTGGCGAATCGCTGCATACCCTCATGAAGCTGTCCCATATCCACCTGTTCGGCATTGGGCTCGTCGCCCTGGGGATCGGCCTCATTTTCCGCCTCGCCGTGGTGGGCGGCTGGCTCAAGGCGACGCTGATGGTGCTGTCCTTCGTGGCGATCTTCGTCGATATCCTCGCCTGGTTTTTAACCAAATGGGATCCGGTCTACTCTTATACGGTGGTGACGGCCGGTACTCTGCTCGGGCTGGCGTGGGCGGGACAGATCCTGATTTCTCTGTATCAACTTTGGCTCCTGAAGGCGCCAGAGAGAGAAAATTCATCCAACTAAAACAGGAGTACAAAATATGTTTACTCGCTCTGTGAAGACATTCTGGAAAGCCGCGCTTGTGCTGCTCACTATGGCCGTTCTTAACCCCATTGCTGCAGCGGCAGGCGCTCCGGAAAATTTTCAGGTGGTCGATGGTGTGGCTATCTATCTGGGCGTGATGCCGGCGCAGTTGGTCCAGGGGCACCCTGCGATGCACGGCGGCGTGCCGGCCAGGCGTTATGACGATCACGTGGTTGTGGCCTTGTTCGACAACGCCACCGGCCGGCGCATCGAGGACGCGCAGGTGACGGCGGCGGTGATGGAGCTGGGGCTGGGCAGCCAGTGGAAGACTCTCGAGCCCATGCGCATCGCCGAGGTCGTCACCTACGGGAATTATTTTGACATGCCCCGTGAGGGCGCCTATTCCATCCAGGTGCGGATACGTCGTCCCGGACACCCTCAGCTCATCGAGGTGATGTTCACCCATCGGCACTTCAAACGATGAGGCACAAGCCGAGATGACCAGGAAACCATCCGACGTGACGCCGGTCGGGGCTTCGAGAATCGAACGTGCGAGAGCGTTCCGATCCGGGTCCGCCACGGCGAGCGGCGTGAAGGGTTCAGTATGAACACAAAGGCGTGGTCGCACTCGCAGAAGGTAGCGGGCCTGATCACCCTGGCGGCCATGCTGCTGGCGTTCGTGCTGGACAATTCGCCTGCGGAGGGCTGGTATGGGGTGGTCCATCACCTGCCCGTCATGGTGCGTGTGGGCACGTTTGCCATCGACAAACCGCTCATCCTCTGGATCAACGACGGATTGATGGTGTTTTTCTTTCTGCTCATCGCGCTGGAGCTGAAGCGCGAGATTCTGGAAGGGCAACTGTCCACGTTAAAGTCTATTGCCACTCCGGCGTTCGCCGCACTGGGGGGCATGGCAGCGCCGGCTCTGATTTATACCGCGTTCAACGCCGGTGATCCGGTGGCCATGCGCGGCTGGGCGATCCCCACCGCCACTGACACGGTGCTGGCTCTGACAGTGCTGGTGATGCTCGGCTCACGGGTGCCGGCCTCGCTCAAGGTGTTTTTGACGGCGCTGGCGATCTTCGACGATCTGGGGGCGATCCTGATCATTGCGCTGTTCTACACTGAGCGGCTCGCCACGCCGTCGCTAATATTGGCGGCCTTCGGGATCGTGGCGCTCATTGGTCTCAACGTCTACAAAGTTACCCGCACTGCGGCCTACGTCGTCGTCGGCGTGTTTCTCTGGATTGCCGTGCTCAAGTCCGGTGTGCACGCGACGCTGGCCGGAGTGGCCATCGGCCTTGCGATCCCGATGAAGTTGACGCAAGACGGCAGATCCTTCTCGCCACTGCGTGAGACTGAACACCAACTCTACCCTTGGGTCGCGCTCGGCGTGGTGCCAGTCTTTGCATTTTTCAATTCCGGCATTGTGCTCTCAGTGTCCACCGTCAATGCACTGGTTTCACCGACTTCGCTGGGCATTGTGCTGGGGCTCTTGGTCGGCAAGCAAGTGGGGATATTCGGTGCTGTGTGGCTCGCGGTACAGCTCGGCGTGGCGAAGCTGCCGGAGGGAACCAACTGGTGGCATTTGTATGGGGTAGCGCTGCTGGCGGGGATCGGCTTCACCATGAGCCTGTTCATCGCCGGCCTGGCATTTTCCGACTCGGTAGCGTTCCGTAGCGCGCGGTTGAGTGTCGTGGTTGGTTCGCTGCTGTCCGCCGCAGGAGGAGTGGCCGTCCTGAGATTCGCGAGCCGCAAGCGGCGCAAGACGGTACCAAAACAAGTTGAGCCGTTTCCCTGAGACGGAGGAGACGGGGATGGCGAGGAACGACAAGAGCAAGGAATGAAGCGGGCAGCGCGTGCTCGGCCTTACGAGCGGAGGCGGTCAGCCGGGTTGCGATCCACCTCCAAAGAAAACATGGCAGTCAAGACGACGGGCCACATTTTTGGCTTCTTAGTTGAACGAGTTGAAAAGGAAAGAACATGGTCATGAAGACGAAAAAATCTGAGATCACGGACAAACCGTTGTCGTCTGATCTTCTGCACAATATCAACGCCTACTGGCGCGCCGCCAACTATCTGTCGGTCGGCCAGATTTATCTCTACGACAATTCTCTTCTGAAACGGCCGCTGGAGATCGCAGATATTAAGCAGATGCTGCTGGGACACTGGGGCACGACACCGGGGCAGAATTTCATCTACGCGCACCTGAACCGGGCCATCAAGCAATACGACCTCAACATGATTTACGTCTCCGGCCCCGGGCACGGCGGCCCGGCCGTGGTGGGCAACACCTACCTCGAGGGCACCTACAGCGAGATCTATCCCAACATCAGCCAGGATGAGGCCGGACTGCAGAAACTCTTTCTGCAGTTCTCATTCCCCGGCGGCATTCCCAGCCATGCCTCGCCTGAGTGCCCGGGTTCGATCCACGAAGGCGGCGAATTGGGCTATTCGCTCAGCCATTCGTTTGGAGCGGTGTTCGATAATCCCGATCTGATCGTCGCCTGTGTTGTTGGCGATGGTGAAGCTGAAACCGGGCCGCTCGCCACGGCGTGGCAGTCCAACAAGTTTCTTGATCCAGTTACCGACGGCGCGGTGCTGCCTATCCTGCATCTCAACGGCTACAAGATCAGCAACCCGACCGTCCTCGCACGCATCGAGCACGAAGAGTTGGAACAATTTCTAAAAGGCTGCGGCTGGACGCCTTATTTCGTTGAGGGCGATGAGCCGGAAGCGATGCATCAACTCATGGCCAGTATATTGGACAAGGCCATCGCGGATATCCAGCACATCCAGAGTAATGCTCGCAACAACAACGACACCGCGCGGCCGCGCTGGCCGATGATCGTTCTCAAGTCGCCCAAGGGCTGGACCGGGCCGAAGGAGGTCGATGGTCTGCAGGTCGAAGGCACCTTCCGTGCACATCAGGTGCCGCTCCACCCCAGGAAGCACCCCGAACACCTCAAGCTGCTTGAAGACTGGCTCAAGAGCTACCGGCCAGATGAACTGTTCGATGGGCAGGGCCGGCTGAAGCCGGAACTGGCCGAATTGGCGCCCCAGGGCGAACGGCGCATGGGCGCGAATCCCCACGCCAACGGCGGCGTGCTGCTGCGCGATTTGCGCATGCCGGATTTTCGCGATTACGCGGCCAAGGTGCCCGAACCAGGCGCACCCGGCATCGGCGATACCCACGTACTCGGCCCCTTCCTGCGCGATGTCGCGAAGCTGAACAGCGAACAGCGAAATTTTCGCGTCTTTGGTCCTGATGAAACGCTCTCAAACGGTCTGGAAGCCCTCTTTGAGGTGACTCAGCGCCAGTGGAATGCCGCTACTGCCCCAAACGATGAATTCCTCGCGCACAGCGGGCGGGTTATGGAAATGCTCAGCGAACACCAGTGCGAAGGCTGGCTCGAAGGCTACCTGCTTACCGGGCGGCATGGGCTGTTCAACTGCTACGAGGCGTTCATCCATATCATCGACTCGATGTTCAACCAGCACGCCAAGTGGTTAAAAGTCACCGCGCATCTGCCGTGGCGGCGCAAGATTGCCTCGCTGAATTACCTGCTGACCTCGCATGTCTGGCGCCAGGATCACAACGGTTTCACCCATCAGGATCCTGGTTTCATTGACCTCGTCGTGAACAAAAAAGCGGAAGTGGTGCGCGTCTATTTCCCCCCCGACGCCAACTGCCTGCTGTCGGTGATGGATCATTGCTTGCGGAGTCGGCATTACGTCAACGTCGTGGTCGCGGGCAAACATCCGGCCCCGCAATGGTTAGCGATGGACGCCGCTGTCAAACATTGCACCGAGGGAATCGGCATCTGGCAGTGGGCCAGCAACGACCAGACTGTGGCGCCCGACGTGGTCATGGCCTGCTGTGGCGACGTGCCGACGCTGGAGACGCTGGCCGCCGTGTCCATCCTGCGCGAGCATCTGCCTGAGCTAAAAATCCGCGTGGTCAACGTCGTCGACCTCATGAAGCTGCAACCGGCGAGCGAGCATCCGCACGGCTTGAACGATACGGATTTCGACGAACTTTTCACAAAAGACAAGCCGGTCATATTCGCCTACCACGCCTACCCATGGTTGATTCACCGACTGACCTACCGCCGCACCAATCACCGTAATATCCACGTCCGAGGCTATAAAGAAGAAGGCACCATTACCACACCTTTCGACATGACTGTACTGAATGACCTGGACCGCTTCCACTTGGTGATGGATACCATCGACCGGCTGCCGCAAACCGGCGACACGGGCATCTACCTGAAGCAGCTGCTCAAGGACAAGCTGATTGAGCACAGGCAGTACATCAATAAATACGGGCAGGACTTGCCGGAGATTCGCGAGTGGAAATGGGAAGGATGATGCCGCGATCAAACCTAGCGTTGGCAGACCGTGCCACCGCAGTGGGGACCAAACACAGGAGATAAACCATGACCATTGCAGACGAACTCCAGGCCACCATCGAGCAGATGGTGCAACCGGGCAAGGGCATCCTCGCCGCAGACGAGAGTCTACCCACCATCGCCAAGCGTTTTGCGGCGATTGCTGTTGAATCCACCGAAGAAGATCGCCGCGCCTACCGGGCCCTATTGTTTACCGCCCCCGGCATCGAGGACTACATCAGCGGTGTGATCGCCTTCGAGGAAACGCTTGGTCAGACCACGGCTGATGGCACGCCGTTGCCCGAGGTGCTGGCACGGCGAGGTATCGTCCCAGGAATTAAGGTGGACAAGGGCAAGGGGCCGCTGGCGCTCTCGCCCGGCGATCTCATCACCTATGGCCTGGACGGGTTGGCGGAGCGCTTGCAGCATTACAAAAGTCAGGGCGCGCGTTTCGCCAAGTGGCGTGAGGTCTACTCGATCAGTGAGCGCAACCCCACGGCCCTGGGCATCACCGCCAATGCCGAGATGCTGGCGCGCTACGCGGCCGCATGTCAGGAACAGGGCATTGTGCCCATCGTCGAGCCGGAGGTGTTGATCGACGGAAATCATAGCCTGGCGCGCTGCGCCGAGGTCACCGAAGCGGTGCAGCAGGAGATATTTCATGCCCTGCATCGCCATCACGTCGTGCTCGAGCATATGATTCTCAAACCCAACATGGTGCTGCCGGGCAAGGAGCATCCCGTCAGGGCCAGCGCCGCTGAGATCGCTGCGGCAACCCTGAGGGTGTTCCGGCGCACCATTCCGGCCGCGGTGCCGAGTATCAATTTTCTCTCCGGCGGTTTGAGCCCGGAAGAGGCAACGGCCAACCTCAACGCCATGAATGCCGCATCGCCAGAGGCGCCCTGGGCGCTCTCATTCTCCTACGGTCGCGCCCTGCAACAGCCGGTACTGCGAGCCTGGCAAGGTAAGGCAGACAATGTCGCCGCAGCGCAGCAGGCATTGCTGAAGCGGGCAAGATTGAATGGCGCCGCTCGCCGCGGCGAATATCAGGCTACCGATGAGTCAAGCAACTAACCCCCGTGATGCTCATCGACATGCGCCGCGACGGCGTGCCGTAAATCATCACCATAGGAGACTCTAATGGCCATACAACTCAATGAAGAAAACTGCGGCAAGCTGCTCGCCAGGAAGGAGGCGATCGAGGAGCTGGCAGGCGTTGGACATGCTGCGCGCCGACAAGACCGGCATCCTGAACCAGAAAAGCTGACGCTGGGCGATCTGGTGCACAAACGCACCGAGACCAGTTTCAAGGGCGTGGACGGAAAGCGATTCAAGATGACCAAGCGTGCGCCACCGCACAGAGCTGGGCGCCCATTCGGCGTATAGATAGCCTTGTAGTGAACCCAATTTTTTTGAAATATCTGATTCAAAGGAGAAGGACAAATGTTGCGCAGCATGAATGATCTGGAGAACTACGCCATCCGCGCCACCGACGGCAATATCGGTCATGTGAA
>JAAFGW010000170.1 GCA_010365175.1 Sulfuriferula multivorans
CACATCACAACGCTGGCCCGGCAGGCTTGTCAGCTCAGGGCCAAGGTTTGATTTCTTAAGAAAAATAGGGCTATAGCCCAATCAGGACGGTAACAGCCAGCTATTAAAAACATAGCGCTCCCGCCCTGTGGGCTAGCGCAGACCCGCGCCAACCGCGTTTTCGGCGCGCTGGACCAACTCGATCTTGTAGCCGTCGGGGTCCGTCACAAAGGCAATCACCGAGGTGCCGCCCTTGACCGGACCGGCTTCACGGGTGACATTGCCGCCACCGGCTTTGATCTTTTCGCAGGCGGCATAAACGTCTGGAACGCCCAGCGCGATATGACCAAAGGCGGTGCCCATGTCGTAGTGATCGGTGCCGTGGTTGTAGGTCAGCTCGATTTCCGCATGCTCCGGGTTGCTGCCATAGCCGACAAACGCCAGGCTGTACTTGTAGTCCGGATTTTCAGACGTGCGCAGCAGCTTCATGCCCAGCACCTGGGTGTAGAAGTCAATGGAGCGCTGGAGATTGCCAACGCGCAGCATGGTGTGTAAAAGTCGCATCGTGGATTCGTCCTGTCGTGAAAGTTATCAAATCAGTCATTGTCGCCAATCTTCCCGATGCTGTCGCGCAAGCCCCGTCATGAGCGACAGTCCGTTCCGGTGAGTCGCTACCGGCGTCGTGCAAGTCGCCGACTGGGCCGAGTTATCGGGGCGCTACGCGCTTGAGGAGTTCCTGGCGCATCCCGGCCAGTTTCGCCTTCAGTCGGCGCTGGTTCACCGGCCCGACACGCAGCAGAATCTTTTGACCCGCTGACAGCGACTCGAGTGCCGGGTCGGCCAGCTCGTAGCGGACCCAGGGCCGCACGGACGGAACAGACCCCTTGACCTCGGTCAGCCGGACTTTCATGGGATAAGCGGCGTCGGGGGTCACGAGCAGCAGGTCGATCACCTCGATCAGCCTGTCGTTGAAGTAGCGCTTCGGGTAACCCAGTTCCTCGTAAGCCTGCTGCAGCAGCGGGTACAGGCGGATATACAGATCCACCGCGCCCGCGGTATCAACGGCCTCGGCAAGCAGCACCAGCGGCATGTAGCGCAGGCTGTTGTCGGCGCTGATGACCGGGCCGCCGTCGCGTTCCTCGACCGTGAAGCGGCCAGCTGTCGGATGGATGGGCCACAACATGGGGGGCGCGTAGGACCGCCCGAGGTTATCCACTGTGGCAACAAATCGGCGTGGAAACTCGTCGAGTTGAAAGAACGAGACAAGCGCCTTGCGGCCCAGAAGGTCGGCCAGCGCCGTGCCAATGTCGGCCGCCGCCAGCGGCGCTGCAGCGAGCCCTTCAAGAGGGTGCTTGATGGCCGGCTCGGGCGGGGCTGCGGCCGTGTTGGGCTTGCCCGGCACTGAAGCGGCCGGAGGTGTAGCGGGCGCCTCCGGCGCGGGCTTCGAGATGCTTCGCCACAGCATCGTCGCGGCGACCACCGCGGCGGCGATGGCGACGAGCAGCAGCACGCGGCGTCCCGTGCTCATGATCCCGGCCGCGCAAGCTTGGACGTCGTCATCCTGTAATCTCCGGGAGACGCGCATTGAGGCTCGGGCGCGCTGCAGGGTCGGGTTCTCATTGACGTCAATTTACCACGCTTTGAAGGATAGGCCATCAGGTCGGCTGGCAGCACAGGTTTCCAATCCCGGAGCCGTGCATCATTCGCATAATTTGGTATCAGCATGACAAATTGTTTCACCATAATTCTGCAATTTTCACCAGAATCGACATACGGCTGAAAAGGCGATTATCCTGATCATCAGGCACTCCCGCCAAGTCGCATTTCTCCTCCTAAAAAAATGGCAATACGCAAATGGGGCAAGTGGCTGTTGCTGATCAGCCTGTTCGGGCTGCTGGTGCTGGTCGCTGGCCTGGTCAACAACGAGTTGCGCACCTCGCAATGGCAAGCGCGCTATCTGTCCGAATTGGGTCGTGAACTGACGTTCACGCTTGAGCCGGGACCCAGCCCATCCATCCGATTCCCTGACACCGGTCCTTACGACGAACGTCTCGGGTACAGCAGGATTCCTGCGTTTACCCAGTTCCTGACGACGCAAGATTACCTTCTGACACAGCAAGCGCGCATCTCGCCACGGCTGGCGGAACTCACCGACAGGGGACTGTCGCCACCTTATCGAGAGAAGAGCCAGGCGGGCCTTGACTTGCTCGATTGCAATCGGCAATCCCTGTACTCGGAACGTTTCCCCGAACGCAGCTATCAGCATTTCGAGTCGGTGCCGCGCTTGCTGGCAGATTCGCTGCTTTTTATCGAGGACCGTGACTTGCTCACGACGCGTTATCCACTACGCAACCCGGCGGTCGACTGGAGCCGCTTCGGCAGGGCCATTTCCGACCAATTGCTGCACGTGTTTGACAAATCGCACCCGACGCCAGGCGCCAGCACGCTGGTCACGCAGATCGAGAAGTATCGTCATTCCCCTGACGGCCGCACCGCATCGGCGCAGGAGAAGCTGCGGCAGATGGCATCGGCGTCGGTCAGGGTTTATCTGGACGGCGAGAACACGCTTCCCGCACGTCAGCAGATCGTGGTGGATTATCTGAATACCGTGCCGCTTGCAGCCAAGCCCGGCTATGGCGAGATTCATGGCATGGGCGACGGTCTGTGGGCCTGGTACGGGCGCGATTTCAAGGAAGTCAATCGGCTCTTGGACGGCAACGACAGCCCATCGGAAGGCGATCAGCTGCAGCGCAGTGCTGAGGCCTTCAAACAGGCGCTTTCGCTCATGATCGCGCAACGCCGGCCTTCCTATTACCTGCGAGAAGGGACTGCGGACCTGGCGCAGTTGACTGACAGTCATTTGAGGGCGCTGGCCGCAGCGGGAATTATCCCGGTGGCGCTGCGCGATGCGGCGTTGCCGATCAAGCTCAATCTGCAGCAGAGGACCGTCAGCGGGCCGCCGATCTCATTTGTCACCCGCAAGGCGGTGACCGCGTTGCGTGCCGATCTTTCTGGTTTGTTGCACGTCAATCACCTTTACGAGCTGGACCGTCTTGACCTCAGCGCAGCCACGACCCTGAATGGCGACATGCAACGCGAGGTGACGACGGTGCTGCGGCAGCTCAAGCAACCCGCCAACGCAAAAGCGGCGGAACTGTATGGTCATAACATGCTTAGCGCCGGTGATGATCCGGGCAAGCTGATTTTCAGTTTCACGCTGTTCGAGCAACGCGGCGGCGCCAATCTGCTGCGTGTGCAGACCGACAATTTCGATCAACCCTTCGATATCAACGAGGGCGCCCGACTCAATCTGGGATCCACCGCCAAGCTGCGCACGCTGATTACCTATCTTGAAATCATCGCCGATCTGCATCAGCGTTACGCCGGCATGACGACCAAGGAGTTGGCCCGGGTGCCAGTGGAGAAAGAGAACGTCTTGAGCCGCTGGGCGATCGATTACCTGGCTCGCGCAAAGGATAGCGGTTTGCCGGCGATGCTGGAGGCCGCGATGGAGCGACGTTACTCGGGCAGCCCGGCAGAAGCCTTTGTGACCGGCGGAGGGGTGCAGACATTCTCGAATTTTGAGGCTGCGGAAAACTACCAGATGATATCGGTACGCGAAGGCTTCCAGAAATCGGTAAATCTGGTTTTTGTGCGGCTCATGCGCGACGTGGTGCGGCATTACAAATTCAGGATGGCCGATGCCAGTGCTGAAGCGCTGGCGGCTCAGGGTGCGTCGAGGCGGCAAGAAATGCTGTCGCGCTTTGCCGACAAGGAAGGACGCCAGTTCATGGTTCGTTTCTTCAGAAAATACCAGGGCAAGACACCCCAGGAGGCGCAGCAGTTGTTGCTGGACAACCTGCGACCGCTACCGGCACGGCTTGCCACGGTGTTTCGCAGCATCGAGCCGGACGCCGATGTAGAGCATTTCTCCGCCTTCATGCATGAACAATTTCCCAGCGATGGCCTGTCGGACGTCAAGCTGAAAGCGCTTTATGAGAAGTACGGGACGGACAAATACTCGTTGGCTGACCGAGGCTACATCGCCAGCGTTCATCCATTGGAATTGTGGCTGCTCGGATTCATGCGCGAGCATCCGGAGGCGACACTGACGCAAACGCTGGACGCAAGCCGTGATGCGCGCCAAGCTGTTTATGAATGGCTTTTCAAGACCAAAAACAAGAATAAGCAGGACAAGCGCATCCGGCAAATGCTGGAACTCGAAGCTTTTCTGGAGATTGGCCGCGACTGGCGGCGCCTCGGTTATCCGTTCGAATCGCTCACGCCCTCTTATGCCAGTGCGCTGGGCGCCTCGGGTGACCGGCCGGCCGCGCTGGCGGAGTTGATGGGGATCATCGTCAACAAAGGCATGCGTCTGCCGCTCAGGAAAGTGCAAAGCCTGGGCTTTGCGCGCGGAACGCCCTATGAAACGCACTTTGAAAGCAGCGGGCCGGCGGCCGAACGGGTGTTGCCCGAGGCGATAACCGACGTGGTGCGCGCTTCGTTAATTGG
This sequence comes from Sulfuriferula multivorans, assembly GCA_010365175.1. Taxonomy (GTDB): domain Bacteria; phylum Pseudomonadota; class Gammaproteobacteria; order Burkholderiales; family Thiobacillaceae; genus Thiobacillus. Next base: position 4,492 of record JAAFGW010000170.1, read on the forward strand.
CGTGGTGGAGGGCGGCACGGCGAGACGGCTGAAAGGCGGCTTGCGGCCAGCGAATGGCAAACCGCTGGAAGTTGGCGGGAAAACCGGCACCGGCGAGCATCTCTTCAAGTCCTACGCCGCGGGTGGCAAGCTGATTTCCTCGCGCACCGTGAATCGCTCCGCCACCTTTGTATTTTTGATAGGCGATCGCTTCTTCGGCACCATGACCGCCTACGTCCCCGAGCCCTACGCGGCCAACTACAAGTTCACGAGTGGGCTCACCGTGCAATTGCTCAAATCGCTGACGCCGACACTTCTTCCCATGATGGAAGCGGCAGCAAGCAACCCTGCGTTGGCCTGCCGACATTGATGGATGGGTCAGGGAATCGCGATACCGGGGAGTCGCTCAGGCGATTCACGGCCGCGTCCCCCGCAGCCTCAGCGCATTGCTGATCACCGACACTGAACTCAGGCTCATCGCCAAGGCCGCGATCATCGGCGACAGCAGCCAACCGGTGAACGGGTACAACAGGCCCGCTGCCAGCGGCACGCCCAAGGCGTTGTAGACGAAGGCGAAGGCCAGGTTCTGCTTCATGTTGGCGATCGTTGCCTCCGATATCGCACGGGCCTGCGCGATGCCGCGCAAGTCACCCTTGACCAGCGTGACCGGGGCGCTGTTCATCGCCACGTCGGTGCCGGTTCCCATCGCCACGCCGACATCGGCCTGGGCCAGTGCCGGTGCGTCGTTGATGCCATCGCCCGCCATGGCAACGACGTGGCCCTGCTGCTGCAAGCGCTTGACCAGCGCCAGCTTGTCGGCGGGTTTGACCTCGCCATGCACCTCGTCCAGCCCCAGGCGCGCGGCCACCGCGCGTGCGGTGGTCAGGCCGTCACCCGTGGCCATGATCACGCGCAGGCCCGCTGCCTTCAGCGCTGCCAGCGCTTCGGGCGTGCTGGACTTGACGGGGTCGGCCACGGCCAGCAGGCCGGCCAGTCGTCCGTCCACCGCCAGATGCACCACGCTGGCGCCCTCGGCGCGCAGCGCTTCGGCCTGCGTCAACAGCGTATCAACGGCGACGCCGACTTGCTGCATCAGCGCGCTGTTGCCGAGCGCGAGCGCCCGACCGGCCACACGGCCGCGCACGCCGATGCCGCTCGCTGACTCGAAGCTCTCGGGCTTGTCCAGCGTCAGGCCCCGCTCGCGCGCGGCGCGCACGATGGCTTCGGCCAGCGGGTGTTCGCTGCCCTGGTCGAGGCTGGCTGCCAGCCGCAGCACCTCGTCGGCGCTGAAGCCGTCGGCCGGCACCGCACGGTCGAAGGCCGGCTTGCCTTCGGTCAGCGTGCCGGTCTTGTCGACGATCAGCACATCGACCTTGCGGAAGTGTTCGATCGCCGCCGCGTCGCGGAACAATATGCCCTGGCTCGCGGCCTTGCCGGTGGCGACCATGATTGACATCGGTGTCGCCAGACCCAGCGCGCAGGGGCAGGCGATGATCAACACTGCCACGGCGTTGATCAGGCCGTAAACCCAGCTCGGCTGCGGGCCGAACAAGCCCCAGCCGAAGAAGGTCAGAACGGCGATGCTCACCACTGCCATCACGAACCAGCCGGCCACCTGATCGGCCATGCGCTGCATCGGCGCCTTGGAGCGCTGGGCCTGCGCGACCATCTGGACGATCTGCGACAGCATGGTCTGCGCGCCGACGCGCTCGGAGCGCATGACCAACGCGCCGCTGGTGTTGAGCGTGGCCCCGATCAGCTTGTCGCCGACCCGCTTGCTCACGGGCATCGGCTCGCCGGTCAGCATCGATTCGTCGACCGAACTACTGCCCTCGATGACCACGCCGTCCACGGGTACTTTCTCGCCCGGGCGAACGCGCAGGGTATCGTCCACATGCACATGGGTCAGCGGCACATCCTCCTCACTGCCGTCGGCGTTGATGCGGCGGGCCGCCTTGGGTGCCAGACCGAGCAGCGACTTGATCGCGGCCGAGGTCTGGGAACGCGCCTTCAGTTCGAGGATCTGACCGAGCAGGGT
>JAAFGW010000171.1 GCA_010365175.1 Sulfuriferula multivorans
ACACGGGCTTTAGCCCGTAGTGGATCGGAGTCCCCTTGTGGGGCAACGAGGAGCGACAAAGGCAGGCGCATACGACTCCACACGGGCTTCAGCCCGTAGTGGATCGGAGTCCCCTTGTGGGGCACGACCAGACTTGCCAGCGGGTGCGTAGCGTTCTCACCCAAAAGGTGAAGGTCATCGAAGGCAGCGAAGTTAGTATTCATGCGGCATTCCGAAAGGTGAAGAGCGGTCAACTGCCGTATCTAGGATCACGACAGCACCCGGTTGGTCAGCTGCGCCTGCAGACTTGCCAGCAGATTGCGCGCCATCTGTTCGGGCAGCTTGCCGGTGGCATTGCGCGGCAGGGTGTCGACAAACAATAACGGACGGGGCAAAAAAGTCGGGTCGATGCACTCGCGTAGTGCCTGGATCAGCGCGGCCGGGGTGAGGCTGGGGGCCACCACCAGCGCGGTGAGCCGGCCGATGTCTTCGGCGTGGACATGTTCGGGTTGCAGAAAAACCCCGTCGAGTACGCCGGGAATCGCGTTCAACTGATGATTCAGGTAGGCCAGCGAGGTGCGCTTGCCGGCAATGTTGACGAGATCTGCATGGCGGCCGTGGAGCAAAAAACGCGTCCACTTCGGGCCGTCGCCGAGGGGTTCGATCACATCGATTAGCGGGGTTGGGGCGTCGATGTGCCCGCCTACAGCCCATAGCGTTTTCGTATCGCGGCCCAACACCACATTCGGCAGCGTCTGCCATTCGATATCGGCCGCGGTGCGGCGCGAGGCGATTTGTCCGGCCTCGGTGCATCCATAAATTTCGTGCAACGGCGCGCCAAAACGCGCTTCGGCCTCGCGTGCCAGGGTTTGCGACAGCGGGGCGGTGGCCGAGAGCAATTGGTCAACCGCCGGCAGCTTTGCCTGATCCGTGAGCAGGGTGCGCAGATGGAACGGTGTGGTCACCAGCATTCGGGGATGCGGCAATTCGGCCAGCTGGGCGCAAATATCCGCCGGGTAAAAAGGGTGGCCGGCATGCAGCGCGGCGCCACTTTGCCATGGCATCAGGACCGTCGATTCCAGACCATACATGTGTTGGGGCGGCACGGTGCCGAGTATGGCATGGGCGGTATTCACGCCCAGACGTTCCGCTTCGGCGCGCGCGTTCTTCACCAGGCTGCCCCAGCGCTTGGTGTGGGGAATCGGCAGGCCGCTCGAGCCGGAGGTGAAAACCTCGGCTATCACCTGGTCGCAATCGATTGCGGGAATGGCTGGATTCGGAGCGGACGACGGCGCCGACTCGGGGTAGCGGAAGGTGGGCAGATCCGCGCCGCTGTTTTCCTGGTCGGTGATGCAGAACACGTCCGGGCTGATGCGCTGCATCTGCCGAACCGTTTCCCGGGTGTGGGTGGAGGGCAACAGGCTGACGCGACCCCTGACAATGCAGGCCGCCAGTGATACCGCAAAATGGTAGCGGTCGCCACACAGATTAAGCACATGCCGGCCTTGCGGCAACAGGCCGGCGACATGCTCCACTTCGCTCAAAAACTGCCGCGCACTGATGGGCGTGCAATTACGCCACGCCACGATGGCGTCGAGTGTGCGGTGGGCAATGAGCGGCAGGGTCGACATGGCAACGAAACCTGTCTAGCGAGCAGGGGGTGGCGTGTCTGAACGCTCGGGATGCGGCTTCCAGAAGGCAAGAATGCCATCCAGGATGTTGTGTCTTTCCAGATTCGGCAGCATGCGCAGGCGAACCAGGAACTCAACGATAAACATCAATATGACCAGCGGAAAAGTCATAAAGTTGGCAAAAATTGACCAGGTTTCAATCGGGGCAAAGGCAAACAGCAGGGCGGAAACCAGGCTGATCGCGATAAAAAACAGGGTCCATGCCAACGTGAGCTGGCGGGTGTAACGCAATACTTCGGGTTCCAGGCTGCCGTGTACGGCTTCGGCAAAACGGGAGCACAACGCTTGCCGGCCGCGCGCCAGAGTCACCCCGAACACCGCGGCCAGCATCAGGTTGGTGCCCGCGTGCTGGATGAAATAGGCCCAGCTGAAATTGCGTTCCAGCATGCCCCAGAACCCCCACAGCAATAGGCCGACGACCGCACACAGCAGCAGCATGGCAGGCTTTTTGGGTGAATTCCAGGTCATGAAAAGCAGGATGGCAAGAGAGGGTGCCAACGACGTCCCGACGCCAAGCCAGGGCGTCGAGGCGACTGCGGCGGGGGTCGTGCTGTAGTGTGCCAGAAAGGGGTAGGCGATGGCCCCGGCGGCAATAACGATCCAGCGGATCGTGCGTGCCAGGGAATGGCTCATTTGGTTTTATTTGCAGCGATATGCTGGGTCAGGCTGGACAGCGAACTGAAGATTTTGACGTTATCCGCATTGTCCGCACGCAACTGAAACCCAAAGCGCTTGGATACCACCAGCGCCACTTCCAGAATATCGATCGAGTCGAGACCCAGTCCTTCGCCATAGAGCGGGGCATCGGCCTGAATGTCTTCGGGGCTGACGTCAAGGTTGAGCGAGGAGACGATGAGTCCCGCGATCTCGTTTTGTAATTCCTGGTTTACTTCAGACATGGCTACTTCGCATCAATTAGGGGGCAGGCAGACCGACTGCATCTTGCCAGTACCCATTATATTGGTTAACCAGTGATTTGGCCCCTAAAGTAAACCGGACGGGGTGAGGTTTAGGTCACGATTGAAGATGGTGGAGCGGAGGAGGATCGAACTCCCGACCTCTGCATTGCGAACGCAGCGCTCTCCCAGCTGAGCTACCGCCCCATTGCGGCAAAGTATAGCTTTAGTGGTGCACGGCGAAAAGTGCAGCAAAACGGTTGATCAGGTTGGGACTGAGACGGGCCGCCAACCAGCCAAGCAGTACACCGCCCGTATTGGCCAGCGCATCCAGCGGATCGGGCAAGCGATCCGGGGTGAGGCCTTGGAGCAGTTCGATGGCGATGCCGAATACGACCACGGCAAGTGCGAGCTTCCAGCGCCGCTGGGTGACGCGTTGTGCCCACCAGAACATGAGCAGCGCATAGCCCAGCAGGTGCACGGCTTTGTCCAGGTGGGTGTCGTCGTTACCGAGTGTCGGTGGCATCAAAGACAGCACCAGAGTAATGATAATGCCGAACCAGCCACCGAAAAGCCATAGACGTGCCCAGATGTCGGCGCGTTTTTGTTGAGCGGACTTCATTCGGTTTATCAGGGTTGGGGTTATGTCGGCCGCGGATTGGATAGTCGGTTCGCCCAACGCAGCATCAGTATCCCAGCGATAACCATCGGTAGGGACAACCATTGCCCCATGCTGAGGCCGAGTCCGAGCAAGCCCAGATAACTATCGGGCTCGCGCGCAAATTCTGCGAGGAAGCGGAAACCCCCATAGCCGATCAGGAACACGCCAGAGATGGCACCGACTGGGCGCGGTTTGCTCGCAAACCACCACAACAAGATAAACAACAGCAGGCCTTCACCAGCAAATTGATACAGCTGTGAGGGGTGACGCGCGATGCCGTCGGCTGCCTGCGGGAACACCATGCCCCAGGGCAGGTCGGTGGCGCGTCCCCACAGTTCGCCGTTGATGAAGTTGCCGAGCCGCCCGGCGGCCAGGCCCAGCGGCACCAGCGGCGCGATGAAATCGGTGACGGCCAGCCAGCGCAGTTTGCGGGTATAGGCAAACAACGCCATCGCGATGATGACGCCGAGGAAGCCGCCATGAAAACTCATGCCGCCCTCCCATACCTTGAGGATGTCGAGCGGGTGGGCGAGGTATTCCATGGGTTTGTAGAACAATATATACCCCAACCGCCCGCCCAGGATGACGCCGAGCACGCCGTAGAACAGCACGTCGTCGAGCATTTTCGGGGTCCACCCGTTCCAGGCTCGGTTGGCGATGCACCAGCGCCCCAAAAAAATGAACTGCGCGAAGGCGGCCAGATACATGAGGCCGTACCAGTGAATGGCGACGGGGCCGAGTTGCAGGGCAACGGGATCGAACTGGGGATGGATGAGCATGGGGGCAGGATTCAGGAGTCAGGGTTCGGGGATGCCAAAGCGCGGGTAAAATGGTTGGCTGATTATAAATTGCTTGAGAGTGACTATCATGCCTGACTACCGTTCCTGGACAACCACCCGTGGCCGCAACATGGCGGGAGCACGCGCGCTGTGGCGCGCCACCGGCATGAAGGATGGCGATTTCAACAAGCCGATTATTGCGATTGCCAACTCGTTCACCCAGTTTGTGCCGGGCCATGTGCACCTCAAGGACATGGGCCAGCTGGTGGCGCGCGAGATCGAGGCGATGGGCGGCGTGGCCAAGGAGTTCAACACCATTGCGGTGGACGATGGCATCGCCATGGGCCACGGCGGCATGTTGTATTCGCTGCCGAGCCGCGAAATCATCGCCGATTCGGTCGAGTACATGGTCAACGCGCACTGCGCCGACGCGCTGGTGTGCATTTCCAACTGCGACAAGATCACCCCGGGCATGCTGAATGCCGCGCTGCGGCTGAACATTCCGACGGTATTCGTCTCCGGCGGGCCGATGGAAGCCGGCAAGGTGAAGTGGGGCGGCAAGACCATCAAGCTCGACCTGGTTGACGCGATGGTGTCGGCGGCCGATGACAGCTATTCCGACGAGAAGGTCGCCCAGCTTGAGCGTTCGGCTTGCCCAACCTGCGGTTCGTGCTCGGGCATGTTCACTGCCAATTCGATGAACTGCCTGACCGAGGCGCTGGGCTTGAGCCTGCCGGGTAACGGTTCGTTGCTGGCGACCCACTCCGACCGCAAGAATTTGTTCCTCGCTGCGGCGCGGCTGGTCGTAAAAAATGCGCGACGTTATTACGATGACGGCGACACCCGCGTGCTGCCGCGCGCGATTGCCAGTTTTGATGCCTTCGAAAATGCCATCGCACTCGACATCGCCATGGGCGGTTCGACCAACACCGTGCTGCACCTGTTGGCCGCGGCACACGAAGCCGGCGTCGATTTCACGATGAAGGACATCGACCGCATGAGCCGTCGCGTGCCGCATCTGTCGAAAGTCGCACCGTCGATCCAGACTTATCACATGGAAGACGTGCACCGCGCCGGTGGCGTGATGGCCATCCTCGGCGAGCTTGAGCGTGGTGGCCTGGTGCACCGCGACCTGCCGACGGTGTTGTGCCCGTCCATGGGCGAACAGATCGACACTTACGACATTCGCCGGACCACCGACAAGGACGTGAAGGAATATTTCCGCGCCGCCCCGGGGGGTATCCCGACACAGACCGCGTTTTCTCAGTCACGCCGATTCCCCACGCTGGACGACGACCGGGTGAACGGCTGTCTGCATGACCTCGAACATGCCTATTCGAAAGACGGTGGCTTGGCCGTGTTGTACGGCAACCTGGCGACAGACGGCTGTATCGTCAAAACCGCCGGCGTTGATGAGAGCATGTTCGAAGTCGAGCAGCTGCGTTACACCACCAGCGTGCCCACCTCCACCATTCGGGTGTTCAAGGGGCCGGCGCGCATATTTGAGTCGCAGGACGCAGCGGTCGAAGCCATTCTGGGCGACAAAATCGTTGCCGGCGATGTGATGGTGATCCGCTACGAAGGCCCGCGTGGCGGCCCCGGCATGCAGGAAATGCTGTACCCGACCTCGTATCTGAAATCCAAGGGCCTGGGCAAGTATTGCGCCCTGCTGACCGACGGCCGCTTCTCCGGCGGCACCTCGGGCCTGTCCATCGGCCACGCTTCGCCTGAAGCGGCCGAAGGCGGCAACATCGGCCTGGTGGAAGAAGGCGACATCATCGAAATTGACATCGTCAAGCGCAGCATCAACATGCTGGTAACCGACAAGGAACTCGCACGCCGCCGTGCCGCGATGGACGCCAAGGGCGCGCATGCCTGGAAGCCGGTCAATCGCGTGCGTGCCGTGTCGCCTGCGTTGCGTGCGTATGCCGCGATGGCGACTTCGGCTGCGTTTGGCGCGGTGCGCGACGTCAGCCTGGTTGAGCACCCGACCGAAGCGCAGATCCATGCCGATCCACTGGCACGCTTTGCCATTGCCGGCCAGTTGAGCTTCCGCGAAGGCGCGGGCGGCCTGACCTACGCCGACATCGACAATCACGGCGGCCGCGCGACTATTTGTTTGCAGGGCGCGCACGTGGTGAGCTTCCGTCCCAAGTCGCAGCAGGAGCCGGTGGTGTGGGTGTCCGACGCGGCTAAATTCGCGCCGGGCAAATCGATCCGCGGTGGCGCACCCGTGTGCTGGCCGTGGTTTGGCGCGCATGCAAGCGAAGCATCGTTCCCCGCGCACGGCTTTGCCCGTACCGTGGCCTGGACCGTGACTGGCAGCCGCAAGCGCAACGATTCCAAAACCGAACTTACGTTGCAGTTAGCCGAGACCGAGCAGACGCGCAAGCAGTGGCCACATGCCACGCAGTTGACGCTGACCGTCATCGTCGGCGACAAACTGGAGATGCAGCTGGCCACCACCAACCACAGCGACAAG
>JAAFGW010000172.1 GCA_010365175.1 Sulfuriferula multivorans
CATCCTGTTACATCTGGCCTCGGCCTATCACGTGTTTGGTACGGACAAGGTTGGACAGGATGTGCTCTACATCAGCCTCAAGAGCATCCGCACCGGGCTGGTGATTGGGACACTTACCACCTTGGTTACGCTGCCACTGGCGATAGGCTTGGGTATCGCGGCGGGCTATTTTCGCGGCTGGATTGATGACGTCATCCAGTACGTCTACACAGTATTGAATTCGATTCCGGGGGTGTTGCTGATTGCGGCGGCGGTGCTGATCGTACAGGTGTACATCGAATCCAATCCCGAGCTGTTCGACACCGCCGCCGCACGTGCTGACATTCGCCTGTTGGCGCTGTGCCTCATCCTGGGCGTGACCAGCTGGACCGGGCTGGCGAGATTGCTGCGCGGCGAATCGCTCAAGCTGCGTACGCTCGATTATGTGGAAGCCGCACGGGCTTTTGGTGTGTCGCACACCCGCATCATCAGCCGGCATATTTTCCCTAACGTGTTTCATCTGGTGTTGATCGCCATCGTGCTCGATTTCTCCGGACTGGTGCTGGCCGAAGCGGTGTTGTCGTATATCGGCGTCGGGGTCGATCCCAGCATGCACAGCTGGGGCAACATGATCAATGGTTCGCGACTTGAACTCGCCCGTGAGCCGGTAGTGTGGTGGCAACTTGGCGCAGCGTTTACCTTCATGTTTACCCTGGTACTGGCCGCCAACCTGTTTGCCGACGGTGTGCGCGACGCGTTCGACCCACGCCAGGGAGGCCGTCGATGAAAACCTTGCTTCGAGTTGATAAACTGGTGACTGAATTTGGCCACGGTGCGGATGCCTTGCGCGTGGTCGATGGGGTGTCATTTCACGTCGCTGCAGGCGAAACTTATGCGCTGCTGGGCGAGTCCGGCTGCGGCAAGTCGATCACTGCCTTGTCGCTGATGCGGCTGCTGCCGGATGGCGGACGCATCAGCGCTGGTTCGGTGCATCTGGACGAACAGGATGTGCTTGTGCTACCCGAGCGCGACATGCGGGGCGTGCGTGGGGGGGGCATGGCGATGATTTTCCAGGAGCCGATGCTGGCCTTGAATCCCGTGATCAAAGTGGGCACGCAAATCACCGAGGCGCTGGAACTGCATCAGCACCTCACCGGGCAGGCGGCATGGGACGCCGCACGTGCACTCCTCGACTCTGTGGGTGTGCCGGATGCGGCGCGGCGGCTGGAATCCTATCCGTTTGAATTATCAGGTGGCTTGCGTCAGCGGGTGATGATCGCGATGGCGCTGGCGGGTAAACCGAAATTGCTGATTGCGGATGAACCGACGACCGCGCTGGACGTGACCATCCAGGCCCAGGTGCTGGAGGTGTTGCGGCACTTGCGCGCCGAGCAGCAGATGGGCATGTTGCTGATCACGCACGACCTCGGCGTGGTGGCAGAGAATGCCGATCGCGTCGGCGTGATGTACGCCGGTGAGCTGGTGGAGGAGGGCACGCGCGAGGCGTTCTTTGCCACGCCGAAGCATCCCTATAGTCGCATGCTGTTCGAAGCGCTGCCGCGCCCTGGCGATGGCGGTCGGTTGACCACGATTCCCGGCCAGGTGCCTGGATTTGATAGCGAATTGCATGGTTGCCGCTTTGCGCCGCGGTGTCCGTATGCGATTGCACGGTGCCGGTCTGAATCGCCGGACTGGCAGGAGCTGAATGGCCAGCGAGTCCGCTGCCATCTGGCGACCGAATTGCCGGTACGCAGTGAACGCGAGATGACGGCCCATGCAAAGTCTGGGGCTATCACACAGCCCCTGCTTCAGGTCGATGGATTGAAAGTGCATTTCCCGGTTCGACAGGGTTTTTTCCAGCGTACGGTTGGGCATGTGCGCGCAGTGGATGATGTGACGCTGTCGATTCAGGCAGGCCGCACGCTGGCTTTGGTGGGTGAATCAGGATGTGGGAAAACCACCGTGGGCAAGGCGCTGTTGCGCTTGGTCGAGCCGACGGCAGGCTCGATTGCGCTGGGTGGCGAAACCATCCACGCAAATAATACCGCTACGCTGCGTCGGCAGGCGCAAATGGTATTCCAGGATCCGTTCAGTTCACTCAATCCGCGCATGCGCGTGGCGGACATCCTGCTCGAGGGCATGGATGCGCTGGGTGTGGGCGCTGCCCATGATCGCCGCGAGGTGATGACCCAGCTATTGCGTCAGGTCGGGCTGCCCGAAGACGCTGGCGGACGCTATCCGCATGCTTTTTCAGGCGGCCAGCGCCAACGCATTGCGATTGCGCGTGCGCTGGCGGTGTCACCCCGGTTAGTGATTTGTGACGAGCCCACCAGTGCGCTGGATGTGTCGGTGCAGGCGCAGATTTTGAACCTGTTGAAAGACTTGCAGGACAGCTTGGGGCTGGCCTATCTCTTCATCACGCATAATCTGGCCGTGGTAGATTATCTGGCGCACGACGTCGCGGTGATGTACCTCGGCCGCATTGTCGAACAGGGTGCCGCCGCCGATGTGCTGAGTTCGCCGCGGCATCCCTACACCCAGGCGCTGGTGAGTGCGGTGCCGCGTATTGAGGCTCAGACGGGGCAGAGCATCATTCGACTGGCTGGCGATCAGCCTTCGCCGCTTAATCCGCCGCAGGGCTGCCATTTTCACCCACGCTGTTCACACGCAAGCGAGGCTTGTCGGCAAACCTACCCAGATCCAACCCTACTGGACACTGGACACTGGGTGCGGTGCCATTGGGTTGCGGCGCAGTCTTAACGTTTTTGGATGGAAACCGAATTGAACACAGGCAAACACAGTCGCAATTTCTGGATCGGCAACGCAGTGCTGACTTTGGCAATGCTGCTGCTGTTTTTCATGGGACCCCTGTCCGATGCGCTGGGCATTTGGGCTGCGGTGCTGTGGATGGTGCTGGCTGCGGCAGGAATGGGCTTGATCATGTCGGACCGGTCAGAAGAGCCCCCTGCGCCCGACTGACAATCGGTGCCCTATCAAACCGTCAAGGCTTCCTGACGACAATCTCCTGGCCGGGCCGGATGGTGCTACTTTTTTTGAATGCCGGATTCCAATGTTTGATGTCAGCCAGTGAGGCGTCGAATCGCTCTGCAATGGAAAGCAGGGTATCTCCCCGCTTGACCGTGTAGTCGACGGGTTGGGTAGGCTTGATGTTATTTGGGTTGAACGCAACATGCTGGATGGCCGCGCGCTTTGGAATGGCTTTTTCATTGAAGGGTAAAAGGAGCGTTTGCCCAACATGAAGGCTGCCCTTGAGATCGGGGTTGGCCTGGATAAGCTTGGAAACAGAGAGGCCGTAGCGGCGTGCCACACCAAACAGGGTGTCGCCAGTTCCTACCTTGTGATGACTGGTTCCCCCAACCGCGGAATCAGGTATTGGTTTGGGAGGGGCGATCACGCCACGCCCCTGGACTGGCACCAGAATGCTTTGTGCTTGCACCAGCTTTCCGCGCTTCAGATTAAACAGGTTGTATTCTTTCAGCCGTTCGATGGTGACCTTGAACCGCTTGGCGATGGCTTCCAGTCGGTCGCCTTTCTGTGCGGGAAAAGGTTGCCATGAATCCCAGGTTTTGGTTTCCAGATTGCGCTTGAATTGATCCGTTTTTTCGACCGGGACCAACAGGTTGACCGGGCTGTCCGAGCGAATCAGGTTGCGCGGAAAAGCGGCATTCAGTGCGATGAAATCATTGCTGCTCATGTCTGCGAGGCGTGCGGCGGCATGGATGTCCATTCCGGCAAGGACCGTGACCTGATTGAAATACGGCTGGTTGGGAAGGCTGTTGATCGCGACACCAAATTGCTCCGGATTTCGAATCAGATTTTTGATGGCCAGTAGTTTGGGGACGTAGTGGCGGGTTTCGTTCGGCAACGTCAGGCTGGCGTAATCGGTGGGCAAGCCCTGGTCGACATTTTTCTGGATAGCGCGTGCAACGCAGCCTTCTCCACAGTTATAGGCAGCCAGCGCCAACTGCCAGTCGCCAAAATCCAGATAGAGCTTACCCAGATAATCGAGTGCGGCATTGGTGGAGGCGGTGAAATCACGGCGGCCGTCATACCAGTCGTCCTGCTTGAGCCCGTAATGGCGGCCGGTGGCCGGCATGAACTGCCAGATTCCGGAGGCCGCAGAGGATGATAGCGCGCTTGAGTTGAATGCACTTTCGATCATCGGCAGCAAAGCGATTTCCATCGGCATTGAGCGGCGGTCGACTTCTTGAACAATGTGGAACAGATAGCGCCGTGATCGTTCAACCATACGACGCACGTAGTCCGGGCGCGCGGCATACCAAGCAACATATGTGACTACAAGCGGGTTATCTGTGGCGGCCTCATCAATTTTGAAGCCATTGCGGATGCGCTGCCAAACATCGTCCAGACGCACTTCGCTGACAGTTTCGCTTGCCGCAGAGAGGGGTGGTGCGTCGCCATGCCATTCCAGCGTTTGAATTTGAGCGGAGGGTTCTGCTGCGAACCCAGTCAGACAGAACAGCAATAGGAGTAATGCCAGAGCGGATTTTGATTGAGTCGAGGCTATCTGGGTGTCGGCCATTCTGATTCCGGGCAAGTCGGTCTCCCGTACTCAATTAAGACCCCATCCTATGTGTACCTGAAGAGTCGGTCAACCGTCCCAGGCATCCTTGGCTGCCCGTATCGCGCCAAATACCTCGGCAGGGTTGGGGTGTGGCTGATTCAAATATTTCGCAGCAAAGGCAGTCATGTCTGCATTATGAAAGCGCAGGAACGGATTGGTCCGTTTTTCCAGCGCCAGGGTTGAAGGCAGGGTGGGGAGCCCGTGCGCGCGCGCGTCACGATCCCTGGCTTCCCGCTCAAGCAATGCCGGATTATGGCCGTCTATAGTCTTGGCGAAATCTATATTGCTGAGCGTGTATTCATGCGCACAGCAGACTTGGGTAGCATCGGGCAAAGCCAAAATCTGATCGAGGCTGGCTGCCATCATGCCAGGGTTTCCTTCGAACAGTTTTCCACAGCCGCAGCCGAAAACCGTGTCGCCGCAAAACAGGTTGCCATGACCCACGTAGCTGATGTGATCCAGCGTGTGGCCAGGGGTGGCTAACACATCGAAATGTAAGGGTGGGTGGGCAATGTCGACGGTATCGCCGCCATGCAGGATATGGGTTGTAGCGGGGATGCGGAGATTTTCCGGTGCATAAATGGTACAGCTGAAGCGTTGACGCAGCAGGGTGTTGCCGCCAGTATGGTCGCGATGGTGGTGCGTGATCAGGACAGTCGTCAGCACAAGCTGTTGCGCGTCGAGAAAGGCGATCAGCGGTGCAGGGTCACCCGGATCAACTGCGATAGCGTGCTGTCCATCGTGCATCACCCAAATATAATTGTCCTCGAACGCAGGCAATAAGATAAGTGTCAGCATGGGGGGCGTGGAGACAGAAAGAATGACTATGGTACCCAAGCTTGAGGCAGATTGGTTTGAAACCCCGCTCGGTCAGCATGTACTGTATCGCGAACAGCGCTATTTCGATCACGCTGTCTCGGATGTATTTGGATTTAATGCGGTCCAGGTAGGGTTGCCGCAGATTGATTTTCTGCGTAACAGCCGGATCCCCCTGCGTGTGACTTGTGCCATTGAGCACACGGCCGGGGTGCGGGCTGACCCCATGTTTTTGCCGTTCGAGAGCCAGTCGCTGGACTTACTGCTACTGCCCCATGTTCTTGAATTCAGTGCGCATCCGCATCAGGTTCTGCGCGAGGCCGAGCGTGTATTGCGCCCGGAAGGTCGCCTGGTGATGACAGGATTTAACCCACGGAGCTTGTGGGGGCTGGCGCGAACCTTGCTGGGTGGTGAACGAGGCTACCCATGGAATGGCAGCTTTTTGAACATTTCCCGGGTCAAAGACTGGATGGTGTTATTGGGGCTCGAGGTGGCGGCGGGCAGCATGTGTTGTTACCGCCCGCCGATCAACCGGGAAAACTGGCTGCGGCGTCTGCGCTTCATGGAACCGGCGGGGGATCGCTGGTGGGCCATGGGAGGCGGGGTGTATTTTTTGCAGGCAGTGAAGCGAGTGCATGGAATGAACGTTATCCTGCCGCAGTGGAAAAAGCCGGTGACACAACGTTTGTTGTCACCCGCAGCCAAAGTCATTCATCTGAAACAGGTTCGAGTACGACGTGAACGTTGACACTATCTATATCTACAGCGATGGAGCCTGTAAAGGCAATCCAGGTGCAGGCGGCTGGGGCGCCTTGCTGGTGTCGAGCGGACACAGCAAGGAAATTTGCGGCGGAGAAGCCAATACCACTAATAATCGTATGGAAATGACAGCAGTGATACGCGCGCTGGAGTCGTTGAAACGTCCGTCTACCATTGAGGTTCATACTGACTCCCAGTATGTGCAAAAAGGCATCAGCGAATGGATGGTCGGCTGGAAAAAGCGCAACTGGCGAACCGCTGATGGCAAGCCGGTCAAGAAT
>JAAFGW010000173.1 GCA_010365175.1 Sulfuriferula multivorans
CACACCCCCTACTTTCGGCAAATTCCAGACGAGTTCATACAGTTTCTGCAACACGAGTGGACACCGCCTAACGACTACCCGCCGTATCTACTGGCGCTGGCGCATTACGAATGGATCGAGCTGGTGCTGTCGGTATCTAACCGTAGCGCGGATTGCCCGGTGGATGCCGCCGGTGACCTGATTAATGGCGTGCCCGTGTTGAATCCGGTGTTGGCCAATTTGCGTTATGACTGGCCCGTGCATCGGATTGCGCCGCGACGTAAAGTGCACCCCGCCGAAACCTACCTGTTGGTATTTCGCGATGCCGATGACCGGGTGGAATTCACCGAGATCAATGCGTTCACTGCGCGCCTGTTGTCCCTGCTCGAATCTGAAACCCTGGGTGGTCGTGCAGCGCTGGAACAGGTTGCCGCAGAAAGTCGCCATCCTGACCCCGCGTTGGTCCTGCAAGCCGGCGCAGCACTGCTGGAAGACCTGCGCGCGCGCGGTGTCATCCTGGGGACCTGTCGGACCTAATGATGGTGGTGCTGCATGCCGCCTCCCATGGCGCGTGCTTCGGCCTTCACTTCGACTGTCTGCTTTTTGCCGCCTGATTCCACCACCAGCGTCAGCGGAATCATATCGCCCGCAGCAATCGGCTTTTTCAGAGTCATCAGCATGAGGTGAAAGCCGCCGGGTTCAAGCGAAACGGTCTTGCCTTTCGGTAGATCAATCGCTTTCACTTCACGCATGCGCATCACGTCGCCGTCCATGCTCATTTCATGCATTTCCACACGCGGTACCGCAACGCTGGACACCTTGACCAGTCGGGCATCGGTATCCGATGTGATCTGAAAATACCCGCCACTGACTTGTTGCCCCGGCACGGTGGTCCGCGCCCAAGCGTCGGTCACGCTGATGTTGGCGGCCCAGGTTGATGGCGCGGCCAGGGCCGCCATTGCAGTCAGCATCCAGAAATTCAGTTTCATGTTCACTCCATGTTCGGTGCGCGTCAGACCCGGTGAGCCGTATTTTAGCCATCACCCAGCTGCAACGATAAACGAACGCAGCGCATCTGGCGATGCGGCATAACGCCGCAACGCCTGCCTTGGTAAGCGTCCAATGCGGCAATTTGCCACATTCTCGATCACGCGTGATCCCCCTAGACTCGTGCCGGTCGCAATACTGCCCAACGCTACGATGACCCTCAACAAGAAGCCTCTCGCCCTCGCCGTTTCGCTCGCTGCCGCCTGGTCTGCGCATGCAGCCGAACCAGGCAGCATCACGTCGATGGCGACCGATGCGACGCTCGCCACCGTGGTCGTTGTCGCCCCGCCCGAGGCCGAGTTGAACAGCATCGTCCTGGATGACGATCTCCTGCTGCGGCTGCGCGCCGCCACGAGCGATACGGCCAGTCTGTTGCGCGACATACCGGGCGTCAGTCTGCAGGGTGCCGGCGGCGTTTCAAGCCTGCCTTCAATCCGAGGTTTGGCGGATGACCGGCTGCGGATCAAAGTTGACGGAATGGATCTCATCGCCGCCTGCCCCAATCACATGAATTCCGCGCTCTCCTATATTGATCCCACCGCGGTCTCAACAGCTCAGGTCTATGCCGGCGTCACCCCGGTCAGTGTCGGGGGCGACAGCATCGGCGGCAGCATTGTGGTCGAATCTGCCGGTCCGGCGTTCGCCAAGCCCGGTCAGGGCACGCTGAAACAAGGCGAAGTCGGCGCGTTCTACCGCAGCAACGGTCATGCGCTGGGCGGCCATCTCTCCGCCACGGTGGCCAGCGAGCAATTCAGTTTGAATTATCAAGGCTCGACCGCGCAGTCCGACAATTACACCGCTGGCGATGCGTTCAAGACCTTTACCGCAACCGGACGTCCGGGGCATATTCTGGACCTCGACGAAGTCGGTTCCTCCGCCTACAAGAGCATCAACCAGGCCGTCACGCTGGGCTGGAAGGGCGATACCGATCTAATCGAATTCCGCTACGGCCGCCAGCATATCCCTTACGAGGCCTACCCCAATCAGCGCATGGACATGACGGACAACGTCAGCGACCAGTTCAATCTGGCTTACACCGGCAAGCAGTCCTGGGGAATGCTCAAGGGGCGCGCCTACTACGAGCACACCCGGCACGAGATGAACTTTGGCGACGACAAACAGCTCGTCTACGGCACAGCCACGAATGGAATGCCGATGAACACTGACGGCAAGAACCGGGGCGTTACGCTTGCTGCCGACGTGATGGTGGATCCCCATAACACGCTGAAGGTGGGCACCGAATACCAGGCCTACCGCCTTGATGATGGGTGGCCGCCGTCCGGCACGGGCATGATGGCGCCCAGCACATTCCTGAACATCAACGATGGCCAGCGCGACCGCTACGCGCTGTTTGGCGAATGGGACACACGCCACACGCCGCAGTGGACCAGCCTCATGGGACTGCGCTACGAGTTCGTCGACATGGATGCCGGCAATGTCAACGGATACGCCCCGACGAACATGATGGGCAGCAACCAGTTGGCAGACAGCACCACTTTTAACGCCCGCGCCCGCGACCGCCACCAGACCGATCACAACTGGGATCTCTCCGCGCTGGCGCGCTACACACCGGACGTGACGCAGACATACGAAGCCGGGTTCGCCCGCAAGACCCGCTCGCCCAGCCTGTACGAGCGCTACGTCTGGTCGACCTGGACCATGGCCGCCGTGATGAACAACTCCGCCGGTGACGGCAACGGCTATATCGGCGACATCGACCTCAAGCCGGAAGTAGCCCACACGTTGAGCCTCGCGGCCGACTGGCACGACGCCGACAGCAAAACCTGGAACCTGCGCGTTGCGCCCTATTACACGCACGTCAGCGATTACATCGACGCGCGCTGCCTCTCCGCCTGTACACCCAGCCAGTTCAATGTACTGAAGTACATCAACCAGTCAGCCCGGCTCTACGGCCTCGACGTCTCGGGCACGGCGCGCCTCGCCCGCATGCCTCGTTACGGCGACTTCACCCTGAGCGGCCTGATGAACTATGTCCGAGGTGAAAACCGCGATACCAACGACGGC
Source organism: Sulfuriferula multivorans (assembly GCA_010365175.1). Taxonomy (GTDB): domain Bacteria; phylum Pseudomonadota; class Gammaproteobacteria; order Burkholderiales; family Thiobacillaceae; genus Thiobacillus. Next base: position 3,052 of record JAAFGW010000173.1, read on the forward strand.
CTCTACAACATCATGCCGCTCAACGCGAAGCTCGCGCTGACGCAAACGCTCGGCCGCTGGACGAACACGCTGGAAGGGCAGTTTGTTGCGGCGAAAGACACCGTGTCGGATGTGCGGAACGAAATCAGAACCAGCGGCTACAGCCTCGTCCACCTGCGTAGCAGCTACGAGTGGAAAACCGTGCGCCTGGATCTTGGTGTCGAAAACCTGTTCGACCGCGGCTATGCGCAACCGCTCGGCGGCGCCTATGTCGGCCAGGGCACAACGATGTCGATCAACGGCGTTCCCTGGGGCATTGCCGTACCCGGCATCGGCCGCACGTTCTATGCCGGCGTCAACGTGAAGTTCTAGCCAAGCTAGTCCGGCCGACCAGCAGGAAAGCGCAGTTCTGCCTACCCTTGCGCCAGGCAGCGCGCCCATTGGACAAATTGTCGCAGGCCGCAGTGCGCGCCAGTGCGGGCAGTACAATGCCGCCATGTCGTCTGTGGCCGCTTCCACCCTGCTTTCAACCTTGCCCGCCCGCGCCCTTCTGGGGCGTTTGCTGGCCGTACGCATCTCACTGATTGTCGGTTGGGCCGCGGGCATCGCCTGGCTGCACTGGGGCGTTCAAATCCCGATGCCCTTGCTGCCGATGGGTGCCGTTCTGAGCCTGATGGGCCTGTTTTCACTCTCCACCGCGTGGCGCTTGCGGCTTGATGCACCCGCCACGCAGATGGAATTTCTGGCCCACCTGCTGGCCGATCTCACCGCCTTCGCGGTACTGGTGTTTTTCAGTGGTGGTGCCACCAATCCCTTTGTGTCGCTGATGCTGGTGCCGGTCGTCATTGCCGCCATCAGCTTGAGCCCGATCTGGGTGTGGTTGCTGGCGGCTGTGGCGGGGGGGCTGTATTTGCTGCTGCTGTTTTATTTCCAACCGCTGGCGATCAGCGATCCGGTCGCCGCCTACGGCATGCATCTGGGCGGCATGTGGTTCAACTTTCTGATCAGCGCCGGGCTGATCGCGTTTTTCGTCACCCGCATGCACGCGGCGCTGCGTACGCGTGATCAGGAACTGGCCGAGCTGCGCGAGAAGCAACTGCGCGACGAACGCATTCTTGCACTTGGCACCCAGGCCGCGCTGGCCGCTCACGAACTTGCCACCCCGCTCGCCACTATCCAGATCACGGCACACGAGCTGGCACGAGAATTTGCCAACGACCCCGACATCGGCGCCGACTGTCAGCTGCTTGAAAAACAGGCTCAGGCCTGCAAACGCATCCTCACGCAATTGGCCGAACGCGCACAGGACACCTCCCCCATTTCACAGCCGCTCAACGTGTGGTTGCAGGCTCTGCTCGAACGCTGGCAGGTGATGCGACCCGACGCACAGCTGACGTGCCAGCTCCCGCACGCGCCTCTCAGTTTTGTCCCGCCGGACGGACTCGAACAAGCGGTACTGAATGTATTGAACAACGCGGCCGATGCCTCGCCTGATGCAGTGGAATTCAACGTTCACCATCAGGAGACTTCGCTGTACATCGATATTGCCGATCGCGGGTCGGGATTCACGCCCGAGCTGAAAGCGCAAGCCGGGCGCGTCGTGCTCAGTAAACAATCCGAACATGGTTGGGGCATGGGTTTGGCCCTGACGCATGCCACGCTGGAACGCCTCGGCGGCAGCCTCACGCTCACCGAACGCGTGGGCGGCGGCACCCAGGTACGCATCACCCTGCCCTGGAAACAGCAGGCATGAGCATGAAATTATTGATCGTCGAAGATGACCGCGATTTTGCGGCCGCGTTGGCACGTGCAATGGGCAAGCGTGGATTCGAAGTGGTGCAGGCGCACACCGCAGCTGAAGCCCAGCTCGCGGCAGATCGCTTTGCACCGACCTATGCCGTGGTTGATTTGAAACTGCCCGGAGAATCCGGATTAAAAGTGGTGGCCATGCTGGCCGCCCACACCTCCGCGCCCGCCATCGTCGTGCTCACCGGCTACGCCAGCATTGCCACCGCCGTCGAGGCGGTGCGGTTGGGTGCGCGACACTATCTGGCAAAACCGGCCGACGCCGACGAAGTCTTCGCCGCGCTATTGCGCGACCAGCCGGATGCTGCGCTCGACGTCAGTCCCGAACCACTGACCATCGCGCGACTGGAATGGGAACATATCCAAAAGGTGCTGAACGAACACGACGGCAACATCTCGGCCACCGCGCGTGCGCTGAAAATGCACCGCCGCACCCTGCAAAGAAAGCTCGATAAAAACCCGCCCAAGGCAGGCTGATGCTCTAGCAACCTGTCGGACTTGAAGGAAATCGGCTGCTAGTGCGCCAAGCCCCAGTCCACCAGTCCGGTATAGGCCGTGGCCAGCACCACCCCACCAAAGATGATGCGGTACCAGGCAAACACCGTGTAGTCGTGGCGGCTGATGAATTTGATCAGCGTGCGCACGGCAATCAATGCACTGATGAATGCAGCCACGCCTCCCACCACAAACAGCGGAACGTCGTTTACATCGAACAGCTGCCAGTTCTTGTAGAAGTCATACGCCGTGGCGGCAAACATCGTGGGAATGGCCAGCAGGAAAGAAAACTCGGCCGCCGCCTTGCGCGACATGCCGAGGAACAAGCCTCCAATAATGGTCGCCCCCGAGCGTGAAGTGCCGGGGATCATCGCCAGCGCCTGTGCAAAGCCCACCGCCAGTGCTCGGCGCCAGGTCAGATCGTCCACGGTTTCGGTGCTAACCACATGCTTGCGACGTTCTGCCCACAGAATCAGCATGCCACCGATTATCAGTGCTGAAGCCACAACGATGGGGTTGAACAGATAAGCCTTGATCTGCTTGTAAAACAGAAAACCCAACACCGCAGCCGGCAAAAAACCGGCCATCAAATTGATCGCCAGCCGCTGCGATGCGGGTTCGGTTTGAAGCGTCACGACAACATGCCCGAGCCGGGCCCGGTATTCCCACACCACCGCAAAAATCGCCGCCAGCTGGATGGCAATCATGAACACTTTGGCTTTCTCTCCCGTGAACCCCAGCATCTGTCCCGCCAGAATCAGGTGGCCGGTGCTGGAAATCGGCAGGAACTCAGTGACGCCTTCAACAAGGCCGAGGATGAGGGCAGTCAGCAGCAAAGTGGGATCGGTCATAAGGGTCAAGATGCCAAACGTAAAAAAAGGCGCGCCCGGTAGACACGCCTGCGGATTATACGACGGACAGATTACGTCTTATTGATTCCCGCAAAGGCTTTCAGGAAAGGAATTGCGGTCCAACCAGACTGCCGGTCACCCGATTTCTGCCCTGTTGCTTGGATTGATACAGGCATGCATCGGCGGCGGCGATCAGCGCGTCCAGCGTCTGGTGATGCACCTCCTTTTGGGCCACGCCAAAACTTGCCGTAACA
>JAAFGW010000174.1 GCA_010365175.1 Sulfuriferula multivorans
CGAGTTGCTGCAGACGCGCACCGAAATGTCGCTGGCTGTTCTGGCGACCAAGGTGAAATGCCTGGTGGTGACGCGTGGTGAAGCCGGGTCGCAGTTTTATGTCGACGGCACGATGATCGATATTCCGGTTGTCCCGGCCCATGCCGTGGTCGACCCTACCGGGTGCGGCGACGCATTTCGCGCCGGCCTGCTCCATGGAATCGCCCACGGCTGGGACTGGGAAACCACCGGCCAGTTGGCGAGCGTGATGGGGTCGATCAAAATCGAACAGCGCGGCGGTCAGAACCATGCGCCCACGCGTGACGCCATCAGTAAGCGGCTCAATGCGGCATTCGGCAAGTCGCTCTAGCACCGCCGGTCCGGGTTTCGCTAACCGGATGCTTGTAGGACAACGCTGAAACACATCCCCCGGGGGAACCGATCCGGTCCCCTTGGTCTCTTATTCTCCATAATGGTGCTATCCCTATAGGGATACGTTGCCAAGGAGAATGCCATGATCCCCACTCGATTCTTGATACCCATAGCGCTGGCCACCGTGCTTGTGCTTGCTGGCTGCGCCAGCGGCACCGGCGGCGGCGATTACAGCCGCGCCCAGACGCGCACGGTGCAGGAGGTCCAGATGGGCGTCGTGGAGTCGGTGCGTACGGTCAAAATCGAAGGCACCAAGACGCCCATCGGCGCCGGTGCCGGTGCCGTCGTTGGTGGCGTCGCCGGCAGTACCGTCGGCAGTGGCCGCGGTAGCGTGGTCGGCGCCGCGGTCGGCGCTGTCCTGGGCGGCCTTGGCGGAGCGGCGACCGAAGAAGTCGTTACCCGCCGCGAAGGTGTCGAGATCACGGTCAAACTCGATTCCAGCCGCATGATCGCCGTCACCCAGACCGCTGACGAAGCGTTTCAGGTCGGCGATCGCGTGCGCGTGCTGTCGGGCGGCGGCACCACCCGTGTTTCGCACTAACGCCTGTCGGTCCCGCGCGTCGTCATCATTCCGTAAACCTAGCATCACCGTGTCTTAATCCGTGCCCGTTACGCTGGGCCTTTACTATTCGGAGCGTAGCCCGTGCCTCAACTTCAAGATACCCCTCAACCCGCCACGACCACCCGATATCACCTCTCGCTTGCGGTCGACGACGATGAAATCCGCGAGGCGCAACGTCTGCGCCACGCCGTCTTTGTGGAGGAAATGGGGGCCCGGCTGGCCACGGTTCTCCCGGGACACGATATCGATCTTTATGACCCTTACTGCGACCACCTCATCGTGCGCGAACGTGTGCAGGGCGAGGTCGTTGGCACCTATCGAATCCTGACGCCGGAATCGGCCATCCGACTGGGAAACTATTTTGCAGACGAGCAGTTCGACCTCACCCGGCTCGCCCAATTGCGGCCGCGCATGGCCGAGCTGGGTCGTTCCTGCGTACACCCCGCCCATCGCAACGGGGTGGTCATCAACGCGCTCTGGACCGGCATCGCGGAATTCATGACGCGCTATGGCTACGACTACGTTGTGGGCTGCGCCAGTATCGGCATGGCCGACGGCGGCCGTTTTGCCGCTCGGGTCCACCGCCACGCAAGTACGCACCACCTCGCCCCGATCGAGTGGCAGTGCACCCCGCGCAATCGCCTGCCGATAGATGAACTCGATGACGGTCTGCCCACGGTGGTTCCGCCGTTGATTAAGGGCTACCTTCGGGCAGGCGCGCTGGTCTGCAGCGAACCGGCATGGGATCTCGATTTCAATACGGCCGGTCTGCTGATGTTGCTGCCCATGGCCCAGCTCAGGGCCGACTACGCCCGCCGCTTCGGCTGCTAGCTCGACCCGCCAGCGCACGTGGCCCGAGACACTAGGGCACATGCCGCCATGGCCCTACAATGTCGGCGTGAGCCTCGCCCGATCCCCTGTCGTCCTCCGCCGTATTGTTCGCCTGAGTCTGCTGATGATCCACCTTGTGTGGGGCATCGTACTGACGGGTGGGGTGTTCCCCATGATCGGTCCGGCGCGGCGCGACCGCATTATCACGCGCTGGTCCAGGCGCCTCCTTCACATTCTCGGAGTGCGGCTGCGGGTTGGCGCGATCGCGGAGGTGAACGGCGGCGCGTTGTTAGTGTGCAACCACGTGTCCTGGCTCGATGTGTACCTGATCAACGCCACCCAACGCGTGCATTTTGTATCCAAGGCTGAAGTTCGCGCCTGGCCCATCGTGGGCTGGCTGGCCCACAAAACCGGCACACTCTTTATCGAACGCGGTCGACGGGCCGACACAGCACGCATCAATGCGGAAATGCGCGATTTGATGCAGCACGGTGCCTGGGTTGCGGTCTTTCCGGAAGGCACGACCAGCGACGGGCACAGCCTGCGACGGTTCATGCCGTCGCTGCTGCAACCGGCGGTCGAGCTCAACTGCCTGATCGTGCCTGCTGCGCTGCGTTATCGAACGCTCACAGGCGAATACAGTGCTGCGCCCGCCTATATCGACCAGATCGGCCTGTGGCAAAGCCTGCTGCAAATCGTCAGCGAACCCGGCCTGATTGCCGAACTCCACTTTGGCGAACCGATCCTGCCCAATGGCCATCGGCGTGACCTGGCCGCACAGGCAGAAACCGCCACGGCTAAGCTTTTAGGGGTTGCACCTGCGGGCACTGTACCGAAAACACCTGCCGATCCGCCAGCCTGACTGCAGTTAACTTTCCGCCCCACAAACAGCCGGTATCCAGCGCGATCAAATCGGGCCGGTTGATCAGTCCGAGCGTTGACCAGTGGCCGATGATGATTGTGGCTTCGGCGCTCTTACGACCCGGTACCTCAAACCACGGCAGCCAGCCTGCCGGCTGCGTACCGGGCGCGCCATTGTGGTGGAATTCCATTTCACCTTCCGCTGAACAATAACGCAGGCGGGTAAACGCATTGACGATGACGCACAGACGTTCGATCCCTTGCAGCCCGTCATCCCAGGCAACCGGCCCATTGCCGTACATCTGCGCAAAAAAATCACGATAATGCGCACCCTGTAACGTCGTTTCAGCCTCTGCGGCCCGCTGCATGGTTTCGTCCACCGTCCAGCCCGGCAGCACGCCCGCATGTACCATCAAGAACCCCTCTTCACGCCAAGCCAACTTCTGATGACGCAGCCAATGCAATAATTCATCACGGTCGGGTGCCGCCAAAATTGCATCGAGCGTATCGCCCTTGTGGATGCGGCCAAACCCTTCGGACAAGGCCAGCAAATGCAGATCATGGTTGCCGAGCACGCAGATGGCGGCATCGCCCAGGTTTTTGATGAAGCGCAGCACCGCAAGCGAATCCGGTCCACGATTAACCAGATCGCCCACAAACAGCAGCCGGTCGGCCTTTGCGTCAAATTCAAGGTCGTCCAGCAAGTGCAACAGGGAATTTTGGCAGCCTTGAAGGTCGCCAATGGCATAGGTGGGCATATAAAATACGGCTTCGTCGTGTGTTTTGTGTCACACGCATCATAGCGCCCCCGCCAGAACTCCACGTGTCACCGCATTCATGAAACCCGTAATCCGTCTGTTTTTCAAAACCCTACGCCTCATCCTGGGTCCCTTTTTGTTGCTGGGTAACTGGCTGACTCAACCCAAGGGCATCGTGCGTCCCGCGGAGGCGCAACAGGCCATCGATGCACGTACGCGCAAACTGGTGCTGTATCACTTTCCGACCTGTCCGTTTTGCCTGAAAAGCCGTCGCATCATGCGGCGCTTATCGCTCAATATCGAATTACGCAATGCCAGGAGTAATGAAACACACCGGGCTGCCCTCATCGCCGGCGGCGGCAAACCGCAGGTGCCCTGCCTGCTGATCACCGATGACACCGGCCAGCAAACCTGGCTCTACGAGTCGGATGCCATCAACACGTATCTCAATCGCGAATTTGCCGACACTGCCGTTGCATGAGTCTGCTTGCCGCGCTTAATCCGCCGCAGCGAGAAGCGGCGAAATACCTCGACGGTCCGTTGCTGGTGCTCGCCGGCGCCGGCTCGGGTAAAACCCGGGTTATCACCCACAAGATTGCTTATTTGATTGGCGAATGTGGCTACAAGCCCAGCTCAATCGCCGCCATCACCTTCACCAACAAGGCCGCGCGTGAGATGCAGGATCGTGCTGACAAGCTGACCAAGAACGATGCCTTTAATAAAATCAGTACCAAAGGCCTGATCGTCACCACGTTCCACTCGATGGGCCTGCGCATGCTGCGCGAGGACGCGAAGTTTGCCGAGTTGAAACCGGCGTTTTCCATCCTCGATTCGGCTGACGCGATGGGCATCATTTCGGAAATTCTCAAGACCACCGACAAGCAGGAAATCCGCCGCGCAGTGTCGCGCATTTCGCTGTGGAAAAACGAGCTGAAATCGCCCGCAGTCGCGCTTGCCAGCGCCGAGGATGACAACGCACGCGTCTACGCCAAGATTTACGACCGCTACGATGCCACGCTACGCGCTTACCAGGCAGTGGATTTCGACGATCTGATCCGCCTACCGGCCGAACTGCTCGACACCCACGCCGAGCTGCGCGAGAAATGGCAAAATCGGCTGCGCCACATCCTGATCGATGAATATCAGGACACCAACATTGCGCAATATCGGCTGCTGCAAAAACTCACCGGGGTGCGTTCCGCATTCACTGCGGTGGGTGATGACGACCAGGCAATCTACGGCTGGCGCGGCGCCTCGGCTGACAACCTGAAGCAGCTGCGCGAAGACTATCCGCATCTGCACGTGGTCAAGCTGGAGCAGAATTATCGTTCAACCGTGCGCATACTCAAGGCGGCCAACAGCCTGATTTCGAACAATCCCAAGCTGTTTGAAAAGCGTTTGTGGAGCGATCTGGGTCATGGTGACGCCATCCAGATCATGCCGACCAAGGATGACGAGCACGAAGCCGAGTCTGTCGTGATGCGTCTGCTGTCACACAAATTTCAGCATCGCACCGAGTGGCGCGACTACGCGATTTTGTATCGTGGAAACTACCAGGCACGCGTGTTTGAACAGGCGCTGCGCAATGAAAAAGTCCCGTATCAGTTGTCCGGCGGGCAGTCGTTTTTTGACCGCTCAGAAATCAAGGACGTGATCGCCTATCTGCGCTTGATCGCCAACAGCGACGACGATCCGGCCTTCATCCGCGCTGTCACCACGCCCAAGCGCGGCATCGGCACCGCAACCCTGGAAAAGCTCGGCCAAGTGGCGGCTACGCTGCATGTGAGCCTGTTTGAAGCAACTTTCTCATCTGCTGCAGTCGCGCAAATTGGCGAACGCCAGCTGGCACCCCTGCTTGAGTTCGGCAACTTCATCAACCGCTTCGAAGCACGCGTCACCCGTGAGCCGGCGGGTGAGGTGTTGAACGACCTGTTGAAATCAATCAACTACGAAATATACATATTCGATCAGGACGACACGCGCGTTGCACAAAACAAGTGGAACAACGTGATGGAATTCGCCGCCTGGATCGCCAAAAAGGGTGAGGCTGACGAAAAAAATCTGCTGCAACTGACACAGACCATCGCACTGATTACGCTGCTGGAAGGCCGCGAGGAGGAAGAACCCAACGCGGTCCGCCTGTCCACCCTGCACGCCGCCAAGGGGCTGGAGTTTGGGCATGTGTTCCTGGTGGGAATCGAAGAAAACATTCTGCCCCATCGCGAAGCGGTGGACGAAGGCCGGCTGGAAGAAGAACGCCGCCTGATGTATGTAGGCGTCACCCGCGCCAAGAAATCGCTCACCCTGTCCTACTGCGCGCGCCGCAAACGCGCCCGTGAATCGGTGGCGTGCGACCCATCACGCTTTATTGAAGAGCTTGGCAATGATGTGCGGATGCCAGACAAACCCACCACTGCGGACGCCAAGGCCAGCGGCAGCAACCAGTTGGCGGCATTGAAAGCGATGCTCGGTTAACTTCAGCCTCCCGGAATGTTGGATTTCTGCGGTGGAAAGTTAAACCGTTGGGCCTTACAGGATCGGGAAAAACAGCATCTCAGCGACCGTAATAGACTGCGGTAGTTTAAGCTGTACGTGGCTACCGTCTCTTGATCAGGCATAAGCGGACGTACAAGTTCAAGGCGCAAAGGTCACTGGCCAATTGAGGGTAGTTAAGCCCCAACCGGCTTTATTGTTTAGATGCGGCGGGTCGATATGGCCCGTCCGGTAGAGCATTCTGTCCTAAGATAAATACCTGCTCATTAGCCTGCCGAGTTAGCGGCATGTAGTTTGGCGCAGCACGCGTTACTGCTGCATTTATGGCCATCACAATTAAATCTGCAATTGGTGACCCAGTGCTGTTATTTTGCGGAGAGTATTGCATTCTCTTACTTTCTTTCCATATTTCCGTACCGTCCTTACTAACTAAACGGTAATCAAATTCAACTGTAACTGTT
>JAAFGW010000175.1 GCA_010365175.1 Sulfuriferula multivorans
TTCAGCATCGTTCTAAATCTCCTTTGGTTTTACCAAAGTGGGCCGGGCCCACACTACTTTTAATCTGGCGGTGGGCTGAGCCCACCCTACGTTCAATTACTGTCTTCCCCTTCTGCGCCACCTCGACTGGATCGAGTCAGCGGGGATGAAGGCGAGCACTGTCTGAGCTCCGCAGTGAGGCGCGTTTTGTGCGCCTCGCCAGGGCGAGTTGCGCAGCCGCCCCGATGGCTCGGTTCAGTCGAGGCCCGACCCGAAGGGGTGGCGCAGCAGGGCGGCTTTCTCTTTGGTCACTTTCTCTTGGCCGCGCAAGAGAAAGTGACTAGCCGCCGGGCTACCCCCGGCCAACGCACCCAAACCCTTACTGGCACGACTCGCATTCTTCAAACCCGACATCGCCCGGCCGCATGGTGCAGGCAATGCCGTCGAGTTCGGGCTCGGGCAGGTTGGCCGCGGCCTTGCTCATGGCGCTGTGGGCGCTGCTGACGCCTCCGCTCGACGACACCGCATTGAGCTCGCCGCCCTTGCCGGTCGATTTCTCGGCCGAGGTGGCGCCCATGGTGCGCAGGTAATAGGTGGTTTTAAGGCCGCGTATCCACGCCAGTTTGTAGGTTTCGTCGAGCTTTTTGCCCGAGGCGCCGGCCATGTAAATGTTGAGGCTCTGGCCCTGGTCGATCCACTTTTGGCGCCGCGATGCGCATTCGACCATCCAGCTGGTTTCCATCTCGAACGCGGTGGCGTACAGCGTGCGGATATCAGCCGGGATGCGGTCGATCTTGGCCAGGCTGCCGTCAAAGTACTTGATGTCGGCCACCATGACTTCGTCCCACAGGCCGAGTTTTTTCAGGTCGTTGACCAGGTACTTGTTGGCGACGGTGAATTCGCCCGACAGGTTGGATTTGACGTAGATGTTTTGATAGGTTGGCTCGATCGAGGCCGACACGCCGACGATGTTGGCAATGGTTGCGGTGGGCGCAATCGCCATGCAGTTGGAGTTGCGCATGCCGTGCTCGCTGATGCGGGCACGCAGGCTGTCCCAGTCCAGCGAGCTGGAGCTGTCCACTTCGAGATAACCGCCGCGTTCTTCGGCCAGCAGTTTGATCGAATCCAGCGGCAGGATGCCACGGCTCCACAGGCTGCCTTCGTAGCTGGAATAGCGACCGCGCTCGGCGGCGAGCTCGGTCGACGCCCAGATGGCGTAGTAGGAGATGGCTTCCATCGAACGGTCGGCAAACTCCACCGCGGCATCCGAGGCGTAGCTCATGCGCAGCTCTTGCAGCGCATCCTGGAAGCCCATGATGCCGAGGCCCACCGGACGATGCTTGAGGTTGGAATTGCGCGCCTTGCCGACGGCGTAGTAGTTGACGTCGACCACGTTGTCGAGCATGCGCATCGCGGTGTGGATGGTGACCTTGATTTTGTCGAGGTCGAGCTTGAGCTGACCTGAATCCACATCGCGTTTAAGGTGGTTGACGAGGTTGACCGAACCGAGGTTGCACACAGCGATTTCGGTGTCGCTGGTGTTGAGCGTGATCTCGGTACACAGGTTGGAGCTGTGGACGACGCCGACGTGCTGCTGCGGGCTGCGAATGTTGCACGGGTCCTTGAACGTGATCCAGGGATGGCCGGTTTCAAACAGCATCGACAGCATCTTGCGCCACATCTGGTTGGCGGGAATGCGCTTGAATACCTTGAGCTCGCCGCGATCTGCCTTGCGCTCGTATTCGGTGTAGGCCTCGGCAAAGGCGCGGCCGTAGAGGTCGTGCAGGTCGGGCACGTCGTTGGGCGAAAACAGGGTCCAGTCGCCGCCTTCCATCACGCGCTGCATGAAGAGATCGGGAATCCAGTTGGCGGTGTTCATGTCGTGGGTGCGACGACGATCATCACCGGTGTTCTTGCGCAGCTCGAGGAATTCTTCCATGTCGAGGTGCCAGGTTTCCAGGTAGGCACATACCGCGCCCTTGCGCTTGCCGCCCTGGTTCACTGCCACGGCGGTGTCGTTGACCACCTTGAGGAACGGAACCACGCCTTGCGACTTGCCATTGGTGCCCTTGATGCGGGCGCCCATGGCGCGCACCGGGGTCCAGTCGTTGCCCAGGCCGCCGGCATACTTTTGCAGCATGGCGTTTTCCTTGATCGCCTGATAGATGCCGTCGAGGTCGTCGGTGACGGTGGTCAGGTAGCAGGAAGACAGCTGGCTGTGGCGGGTGCCGGCGTTGAACAGCGTTGGCGTCGACGACATGAAGTCGAACGAGGACAGCACTTGATAAAACTCAATCGCGCGCGCTTCGCGGTCGACTTCGTTAATCGAGAGGCCCATCGCCACGCGCATGAAAAACGCCTGCGGCAGTTCGATGCGTTCTTCTTCGATGTGCAGGAAATAGCGGTCGTACAGGGTTTGCAGACCGAGGTAGCCAAACTGGTAGTCGCGGTCGGCGTCGAGCACTTTGGCCAGGCGCGCGATGTCGAACTGGCCGAGCTTTTCGTCGAGCAGTTCGGCAGCGATGCCTTTCTTGATGTAGGCGGCAAAATAATCGGCATAACGCGCGGCCATCTCGGTTTGCAGCACGGCTTCGCCCAGCACTTCGTGGCGGATGGAGTTCAACAGCAGGCGCGCGGTGACAAACGAGTAGGCCGGGTCTTGCTCGATCAGCGAGCGTGCGGCCAGCACCAGCGCCTTTTCAACTTCGGCCATCGGTACGCCGTCATAAAGGTCGCGCAACACGGTGTGCATGATGGGTGCGGCGCTGACGCCATCGCCCAGGCCGGCGCAGGCATCGCCCAGCAGAATGTTCAGGCGTTCGATGTCGAGCGGCTTCTTAACGCCGTCTTCGATCACGTGCAGCTGAATGTCGGGGACGCCGGCGGCTTTTTGCGCGGCACGTTCCTGGGTGCGCTTTTCGCGGTACAGCACATACGAGCGTGCCACTTCGTGCTCGCCCGAACGCATCAGCGCCAGTTCGACCTGGTCCTGGATGTCTTCGATGTGGAAGGTGCCACCGTTCGGGGTGCGGCGCAGCAGCGCGGCCGTCACCTGGCTGGTGATCGATTCGACCAGCTCGCGGATGCGTGCCGAAGCGGCAGCCTGCCCGCCCTGCACCGCGATGAATGCCTTGGTCACGGCAATGGCGATCTTGTTCGGCGCAAAGCCGACCACGGCGCCATTACGGCGGATGATCTTGTAATCGGCATAACGCGTATCGATCACCACCGGTTCAGCTTTATCGCGGGGCGGGATGGGGGCAGATGCAACGGATTCGGTGGCGACGTTCAACATCGATGGCTCTCCTGTGAGGTATGACGTAAAAAACGGGCAATGGTGCATTTAATCCACAGCTTATGCACAGCTTGCCCAGTCCCCATGCACACGTTTATTCACAACATGTTGTGGTGCAGGCGGGGAACAGGTACAAATTCTAGTTTTCTGACGGCGCATGTCAACAAACAATCAGCAAGTTTCCCTGTCTTTTTTGGCGGCCGAAAAAAACTCAAGTCAAATCAAAGTTTTTGCCGAACTGGACGCTCAAAAAATAAACAGGGCAATGGCTGGATGCGGGCTGGCGCCGCATATCTTCCGACGCGGCCAGTCAATACGTTGAACTTAAGCTTATTAGCAAGCACGGATATGCCTCGCAGCGCGCAAAAGCTGCTGAATCCTGATGCACCGCCAACGCTGAAACGCAGCGCAGACAAATCCAGAATGGCTGAACCGGGTTAGCTCACGCTGACCCCATTAAGTGGACCCGAACGTGTGCTCGATCCGATTGATACTCGATCGATAAGTCCAGGTTTCTGTTTGAGTGCACACGGGGACAAAAATTCCCGGTTGCCCCGCCAACGGTATGTCTACTGCAATTGTGGTTAAGATAGCGGAAACACATCTCTCCCGGATCGCCGGGCGTAGCCATGCGACACACTGCTGTTCTGCTGATTTCCTGCCCCGACCAAAAGGGACAGGTCGCGGCCATTGCCAATTTCCTGTTATTGCATAACGCCAATATCCTGCATGCCGACCAGCATCAGGATGCCGAGCTGAAGCTGTTCCTGATGCGAGTGGAATGGGACCTCGAAGGCTTCAATCTGGATCTCGCCGACTTTGCCAGTGCATTCAAGTCGATTGCCAGTCGCTTCGGCATGACCTGGCGCGTGGCGGAATCCAGCCGCAAACCGCGTATGGCTGTGCTGGTTTCCAAGTTCGATCATTGCCTGGCCGACCTGCTCTATCGCTACCAAAGCGGCGAACTGCACTGCGAGCTGCCCATCATTCTCAGCAATCATGAAGATACGCGCTGGCTGGCCGACGCTTATCACATTCCGTTTCAGCACCTTGCCGTACATAAAGATGCCAAGGCCGAATCCGAGAAAACCCAGCTGGCGATCCTGCGTGACCAGAAAATTGATTTCATCGTGCTGGCGCGCTACATGCAGGTTTTGTCAGGCGACTTTATCCGCAAATTTCCCAATCACATCATTAATATCCACCATTCGTTTCTGCCGGCATTTCATGGTGCCAAGCCTTATCACCGGGCTTTTGAACGGGGGGTGAAACTGATCGGGGCAACCGCGCATTACGTCACCGAAACCCTGGATGACGGCCCGATCATCGAGCAGGACGTGGCGCGGATTTCCCATCGCGACAACCTCGATGATCTGATCAACAAGGGGGCAGATCTTGAAAAAGTGGTGCTGTCGCGTGCAGTAAAATGGCATCTGGACAACCGCGTACTGGTGTACGCAAACAAGACAGTCGTATTCGACTGAATCCACATGCTTACACTCAGCGTCCCAACAATCGATGATTCGGTCCAACCCCACAAGGTGGAAACCCGACCCAAGGCGACGATGGAGTGGCTGTCTCGCCTGCCTTACGCCAACCCCATCGACACCGCGCAACAATTGGTGCTGGCGCTCTACACCCTGAACCGGATTCCGCTGGATGAAGATGAACGCGGTGCCCTGTTGGCACTGTATCGACCGGCGATTGCGCGCGCGGCCTCCAGTCTCGAAGAGCTGTTATCTGAATCAGGCATTCCACCGCATCCGCAGCAACGTCAGGTCGGATCACTGTTGGGTGAGCTGCACGCCGAGCACAGCATCGGCTACAAACACTTGCTGCGGTCGCTATCAACGCGCCGGTTTGGCCGCAGCCAAACCAAATACATCGCAGAAATCACCGCCCATTCACTTGCTGCGCTGCGCGATGTCCAGCTTGCCTGTTACCTGACCTATAGCCCGGTGCCGGCAGGGTTGTGGCGTGAGATGCATGATCTTTATCGGCTGACAAAATCCAATGGGATGGCCAGCAAGGCGATAAATGATGCCCAGCCAGCAGACCAGGTCTACAGTCAGGCACTGCTGCTGGCACTGGCTGACCCACCGCACATGAGTCGCGCCGAGCTCACCCATATTCAGTTGTATCTGCATGCGTTTGGACAACGGGTCGTGCTGGCCGATACCCCGCCCAACGACAATTTGCATGGGTTTCTGATCGAAACCGACAGCGACCGGGGACCCGGGCCCCAGCCGACCGGCTCTGATGGCGTCAGCCTGTGGCTGGACACCGAAGCGCTATGCCGGCATGTACACGAGACCGCGGTGCGGCTGCGTACGGGTGACACACCACGCCGCATTGGCTTGCCCACCGGGATGGGGAGCGAAACCAGCATGACGCTCGCCAAACGACTGCTCAAACTGTGGCGCCCGGGTGTACATCGCGCCTTCAAGCGCTACCCTGCGCCAGGCAGCGCAATTCAGATCGTCGCAGGCGTGAGCGCAATACACCGTCTGCTGGAATTGGTGCCGCAGGCGGCCCAGTTCGCGACACCGTCCAGCGATACGCTCACCGGGAAGGACGGGAGCGCCCGTTACGACGCCCCGTCCGCGGTAAATGCCAGCCACTGGACGGTGAGCAACGATAGCGCCGCGGGTTTGGCGCTGAACGGCACGCCGGATACGCCCTTGAACCTGAAAATCGGCGACGCGCTGGCCTTGCGCGCCGAGGACTCGGCCGTGTGGTCGCTGGCCGTCATCCGTTGGGTCAAGATGCTGGATGCGCGGCAGGTCGAACTCGGTGTGGAACGCTTGTCGCCCCAGATTCAACCTGTGTGGGTGCGGCCGCTGCGAAGTCACCGCAAGGCCAGCCCGGAACCCGGCTTGTTTGTTCCCGGCGTAGCGGCCCTGAAACAGCCCGACCGCTTGCTGTTGCCCAGCCACATTTACCAAACCGGAATGGATGCGGAAGTCTTGCATACGCCACAGCAATACACCGTCAAGTTTGACCGTCGCGCCGAATTCACCCCCAGTTTCGATCTGATTAATT
>JAAFGW010000176.1 GCA_010365175.1 Sulfuriferula multivorans
CAAACAGACCGGCTACAAGGGCCGCATCGGCCTGCACGAACTGCTGATTGCCGATGACGGCATCAAGAAGCTCATCCAGGAACGCGCCCGTGTGGCCGAGATCTTTGCTGCTGCGGTAGAAGGCGGCATGCGCACCCTGAAGATGGACGGCATGGAGAAAGTCATGATGGGCTTGACGGACCTCAAGATGGTGCGGGCGGTGTGTATTAAGTGATTTTCCAAAAACGTATTGACAATGTGTGTTCGTTTGGCTAGGGTCTCAATTGTGTATTCATTGTGAGGACAAAATCATGCGCGACATCGCCATCAATTTGCGGGCACGTTCCGATCAGCGTGACTTGATTGACCGGGCTGCCGGCGCGCTTGGCAGGAACCGCTCTGATTTCATGCTGGAGGCGGCATGCGAAAAAGCCCAAGCCATCGTTTTAGATCGCACCCTTTTTGCACTCGACAAAATGGCCTTTGAGCGATTTAACGCCTTGCTGGATGCGTCGATCGAAGCCAATCCCGCCCTGGATCGATTGCTCGCAAGGCGTCCGCAGTGGGCGAAATAAGGTTGTTGAATGCGCCGACCTCGCTCCGCTCCGAACACGGTTTGACGACATTTGACTGTAGCGAACCCGTTATGAATGATTGGCTCAAACGGCGTGCATTGGGCAATCAATCAACGGGCGCATCGCGAACCTTTGTCGTGACAGATGACGCGCTTGTAGTACGCGGTTACTACGCGTTGGCGGCCGGCGCGGTCGACCATATCGTCGCTGTCAGCGCTATTCTGCGCAACATGCCCGATCCGGTGCCGGTCATGGTGCTTGGTCGTCTGGCCGTTGATCGCACGTGCCACCGCAAAGGAGTCGGTGCTGATTTGCTCCAGGACGCCATTCTGCGCACCGTCCGCCCGGCGCGGGAAATCGGAATCCGGGCATTGGTCGTGCATGCCTTGCATGATCAAGCCCGCAAGTTCTATCTTCATCACGGATTTAGCGAGTCTGCCATCGACCCACTGGTGCTGATGATCTGCATTAATCTGAACTCGTGATCGTGTCGAGGCTGGCGGGCACTCGCGCCTTGGCGAAACGGTTTTGCGTGAGGCGTCACAAAAAGATGACAAAGGCAGTTCGACAAAAATGTCACGTCGGAGCTGATGAATGACACGCAACGTCGCGTTTAAGCGTGAATCGGGGGATTTCTCGGCTAAACCGGCCAATTCGGGGGCGGTTTAGCCTGGCACGAAAGCTGCTGAATGAAAGTGTCCAGTTTTTATTACCTGTTTTTCACTTAGGAGCTATTCATGAAGCGTTCTCTACAAAAGGGTTTTACCCTGATCGAACTGATGATCGTGGTTGCGATTATTGGTATTTTGGCTGCTGTGGCTTTGCCGGCTTATCAGGATTACACGGTGCGTGCAAAGGTGACTGAAGTTATTTTGGCGGCTTCTGCGGGCAAGACAAACGTTGCCGAGGCGGCAGCAACAATAGGTGGCACGACTATGCCCGTCTCCGTTGACATGGATTCAATGTCATCCAAGTTTGTTAAGTCCACCGCATACGGCAGTGGTGTTATCACGGCGACAGCCCAAGGGGACACGAATATTGACACAAAAACCATTACTATGACCGGCACACTATCATCTATTGGTCAAGTGACTTGGGTTTGCGCTGGAACCATTCTGGCAAAGTACCGTCCAGCTTCGTGCAAGTAAACACGTCTAATTGATGCAACTAGCCCCTTCACAGGGGCTTTTCTATTTCAATATCGAATGAGGCTTTACACAGATTCATTTGTGGCCACTACATTAAATGTAACCGGGGGAGTTAAGCCCGATCCGATGTGGATAGAGGGCATAACGTGGCCCGGGATATGGGCAATTTTTTTGGCCGTGGGGTGGCTTTTGCCCAACCATTACCAGCCATGGATCGCGTTTCACACGGATGCATGGGTTGCTTGGATGTTCGCCCTAGCCGGTGGCGCTGTCGTTATACGTTACCGAAATCAAATTGAATGGACGTGTCTAACTGTCACAGCGGCAGTCGTCACACTGATTCCTGTTGTGCAATACGCCAGCGGGCTAATTTTGTTCTCTGGTCAGGCATGGGTCAGTACTGCATATCTACTAGGTTTTTTGTTGAGTCTGCTTGTCGGCGTTCGATGGGAAAAAAATCAGCCTGAACAAGCCATCAATGCTCTGTTTTTTGCCATTTGCCTGGCCTGCGTGGTATCCGTCGGCATGCAGTTGTACCAATGGCTGTCGCTCAGCGGAGCGGACATCTGGATTGTGCCGCTGGCTTCAAATCGCCCCTTTGCCAACCTTGTCCAGCCTAATCAAATGGCCACCTTCCTGTTGTGGGGGCTGATTGCCATCGCTTGGTTTGTTCAACACCAAAAACTCGGAGGGGCGACTGCAGTATTTTTGGCGATGTATTTTCTGTTCGGGTTGGCACTGACACAATCCCGAACGGCGATTCTGGCCATTGCCCTTGTCGCGATTGCTGGCTGGTACTGGCGGACCTTGTGGTACACAAAAACCAGGCTGTGTATCGCCGCAGGGCTGGTCATTTTTTTTATCGCTTGCCTGTTTAGCATTGGCCCGCTCAGCGATGCCATGTTATTTGATAAGCGATTTGACCCGATTGAACGGATGTCGGGCTCCGATATTCGGCTAGCGGCTTACTCTCTCTTTGCGGATGCGGCCTTACGACGACCATTGTGGGGGTATGGGTGGACAGCACTCGGGCCGGTTCAACTTTCGGTTGCGGAAAACCACGTCCAGCTGGGCGGCATCTTTCAACAGTCACATAACATTTTTCTTGATCTGATCTTATGGGCTGGAATACCGGTCGGCGTGCTGATTGCCTTGACATTGCTTCGCTGGTTTTACCGTCAGTTCAAAAACGTTGTGCGCGTTGAAGAGGCCTTGCTTGTGCTATTTGTGGGCGTAGTCTGGTGGCATGCCATGCTGGAGTTGCCGCTCCACTACGCCTACATGTTGCTACCAACCGGACTGGTCATGGGCGTTTTGGGTGCCCGATCTGCGGAGCCAGTCTTGTTTCGAACGGGGCGCTTGTCTCTGGTGGTTTTGTTGATCTCTGCCACGTGTCTGCTCGCAGTCATCACGCGAGACTACATGCGTATGGAAGCAGATTTTGAGGCGCTCCGTTTCGAGCGTGCTTACAAAATGCAACCGCCTGCTAAGCCGCCTCAAACCTTGGTGCTTTCGCAATTGGAAACCTTTATACGACTTGGAAGAATGTCGCCACGATCTGGAATGAATCAACAAGAGTTGAACTGGATGCGTGATGCTGCGGATGCGTTTCCCAGTCCATCCAATCAATATGTATACACAAAAGCACTGGCTATTAACGGCTTTCCTGAACAGGCACAGACGAGGATGAAAAAACTATCGAAAGTGATGACATCCAATGACTACGAGTATCTGGGTAAGGTCTGGGCAAACGAGAGCAAGACCAATCATCAACTCGGCGAAAAAGTATGGCTAGTGGTGCCAGGTAATTAGGGCAACTAGGGTCAGATACCAATTCAATTCCATGATCGATGGTGACATCGAATCCACAGTCGAAATTTGCACGATATTAGTCTTAAGCCCTTGTATTTATTGCGAACGTAGCTATTTAATACATAGCAAATGATTTGTAATCCTCGCAGTACCGTCCTCGGGCGTGGTCGCGGCGCGCTCCTTCTGGTCGTCTTGCCGCTTGCCGTCAAACGGTATAGATTTCCCCCACAATCCAGTCGTCAAATCGTCCTGATGCGCAGGCCCTTTTTGAAACCGGCGAGTCCAGACGATTTGCCACTATCAAGCAAGTGGCCGAGCGCAAATTGACGCAGTTGGCAGGCGCGGCCACGATTGAGTTTTTGAGGTCACCGCCTGTTAGCCATCTTGAGTCAGTGGCTGGGGACCGCGCGGGGCAGCACAGCATCCGCATCAACCAACAATGGCGTGTTTGTTTCGTATGGACGGCGGATAGTCCAACTGAGGTCGAAATTATTGATTACCACTGAATTTTCGATGCCAAGGGGAGCAACATGATCAAAAATAGAATGCGGCCGGTCCATCCTGGCGAAATCTTGCGCAAGGACTTTCTCAAGCCGCTCAACATGAGCGCCAACGCGCTGTCGAAGGCGCTACATGTGCCGCCTTGGCGCATCAACAATATCGTGCTGGAGCGGCGTGGCGTGACGCCAGGCACGGTCCTGCGCCTCGCGCGCTTCTTTGGCGGCGATGCCCAGTCGTGGCTCAATTTGCAGCAATGCGCGACCTCAAACTGGCAGCGCGGCAGAAGTCCAAGCAAATCTAGGCTGAGATCGAACCGCTGACGCTGGCAGCATAAGCGTGAGCGTAATTAGGGTCAAATTCCAATTAAGTTCTTAGTCGCGGTCGTTTCGAATTTGCATCAACCCGAATTTGAAACAAACTGCCTGCTGGCCCTCGTATTCATTGCTTAACTCGCTATTAACTTGGTAGCGAATTGAGCAGTGCGCTCGAAATGCGCTTACCCCAGCCCCAGCGTCCCCCAGACCTGCTCCACCCTTTCAGTGACTTCCGCGCTCATCTGCATCGGGCGCCCCCACTCGCGGCTCGTTTCACCGGGCCATTTGTGGGTGGCGTCAATGCCCATCTTGCTGCCCAGCCCGCTTACCGGCGACGCAAAGTCGAGGTAGTCGATCGGCGTGCTGTCCACCAGCAGGGTGTCGCGCGTGGGGTCAACGCGGGTGGTGATGGCCCATATCACGTCGGGCCAGTCCCGGATGTTGATGTCGTCATCGACCACCACGATGAACTTGGTGTACATGAACTGGCGCAGAAAGCTCCAGATGCCAAACATCACGCGCCGCGCGTGGCCGGGGTAGGACTTCTTGATGCTGACCACCGCCATGCGATAGCTGCAGCCCTCGGGCGGCAGGTAAAAGTCGGTGATCTCGGGGTACTGGCGTTGCAGCAGCGGCACAAACAGCTCATTCAGCGCCAGCCCCAGTATGGCCGGCTCGTCGGGCGGCTTGCCGGTATAGGTGGAGTGGTAAATCGGCTCGCGCTTCTGGGTGATGCGGTCGATGGTGAACACCGGAAACCAGGCCTGCTCGTTGTAGTAGCCGGTGTGGTCGCCGAACGGGCCTTCGAGCGCATGCTCGAAACCCGTCGCGTGCGAGGCATCCGGATAGATATGTCCTTCCAGCACGATCTCAGCTGAGGCCGGCACGCGCAATTCGCTGCCCAGTGCCTTGACCAGCTCGGTGCGGCTGCCGCGCAGCAAACCGGCAAACTGGTATTCCGACAGGCTGTCGGGCACCGGCGTGACCGCGCCCAGTATGGTGGCCGGGTCGGCGCCCAGCGCCACGCACACCGGGTAGGGCTGGCCGGGGTTGAGCGCGCCGTGTTCCCGAAAATCGAGCGCGCCGCCGCGCTGGGGCAACCAGCGCATGATGACTTTGTTGCGCGCCAAAACCTGCTGGCGGTAAATGCCCAGGTTCTGCCGCGCCTTGTGCGGGCCTTGCGTGATCACCAGGCCCCAGGTGATCAATGGCGCCACATCGCCGGGCCAGCAATGCTGAACTGGCAGACGGGCCAGGTCCACGTCCGGACCTTCCCACACCACCTCCTGGCAGGCGGCACTGCGCAACTCTTTGGGCGCCATGTTCCACAGCGTTTTCACCATGCTGCGCAGGCCCATCAGATCCTTGAAGCCCTTGGGCGCCTCGGGCTCCTTGAGTGCAGCCAGCACGTGGCCGAACTGGCGCAACTCGCTCACGTCATTCACCCCCATGCCCAAGGCGACGCGACGCGTGGTGCCAAACAGATTGCCCAGCACCGGCATGCTGTGCCCGGTTGGGTTTTCGAACAGCAGGGCCGGTCCACCCGCGCGCAGGCTGCGGTCGCACAAGGCGGTCATCTCCAGATAGGGCGAAACGGCGGCGCTGACGCGCTTGAGTTCGCCCAAACGCTCCAGCTGGGCGATGAAGTCCCGCAGGTCACGGTAGGCCATCGTGTTCCGCTCAAGCGCCAGGGTTCGCGGCTGGCGCGACCCTGAGCCCATTCCAGCGCGGCGCGTTCGGCTGCGGCAGGCCCAGCAGATCGACGACGCGGCTCACCGTGTGGTCGATCATGTCGGCGAGGGTCTGGGGTCGGTGATAAAAGCCCGGCACCGGCGGAAAAATGATGCCGCCCATTTCCGTCACGCTGGTCATGTTGCGCAAGTGCGCCAGGTTCAGCGGCGTTTCGCGCACCATCAATATCAGGCGGCGTCGCTCCTTCAGCATCACATCGGCGGCGCGCGTGATCAGGTTGTCGGACAGGCC
>JAAFGW010000177.1 GCA_010365175.1 Sulfuriferula multivorans
CGGGCAGGCCGCATTCGAGTCTGAGTGACGTCACGCCCGAACAAGCCTATCTGGACTGGCTGCCGAAACTGGCCGAGGCTGCGTAAAATGAAATCCCCGGTGCGCCCCGCGTTGCACATACTCTGGACAACGACGCACATTTAACCCGCCCGAGTTCCACTTATAAATCGGGGAATGTTGTTTAGACAACCGGAGCCACTTCTCACCACCCCTCAGCCAATTCACATTGGATGAGGGGGTGGGTTCGTTATGCGCGTAAAGACATGTGCAAACTGCAAGATCGACAACTGTTGTCTGCTGACAATCAACTTTCAACGACTGTATGCGGATGGCAGGTGCTCGCGGCTAAACAGGCGTTCAGCATAATCTTCAAGCAAGATCATGTTGGGTTGAGTTTGAATTGGCACAGCCATCATGTCCGTTACGTACGCGCATTGTTTCGGCTCATGATGGCAATGGGCATATCGCCGCTTCGCCACACCGAGTGCTTCAACATAACAGCGCTAAACAAGCTTGAATTGATGAGTGCCTGGCTCCAGTTTCGTAGCTTTGGATACGCCGACTGATCAAACCAGTCCTGATCCACCCCCGCGAATTGTCGGATGAAAGGTATAACGGCCGCATCGGCGATGGATAAGTGGTTGCCTGATAAATAGGCGTTATTCTCCAGACGATTTTCCAGTTGCTGTAGAAATTTCTCTCCCTCCATTCGGTAATAGACTGGCGGATGTGCGGGGTGTCGATTGGCGTATTTGTAGCGATCCAGGGCGGTCTTGAAGGTGCTGTCGTTGGTTTCCACCAGTGCCGATGCTTCCTTCAATTGCTGTCCATCCTGTCCAAGCCAGTTGTCCGGGTCATGTTGTTGCAGGGCCCATTGCATGATGTCCCAGCTTTCGTCGATGACCTGCCCGTCTGGTAGTACCAGAATGGGCACGCTGCCTTTGGGTGATGCGGTCAGCATGTCAATTGGTTTATTGCGCAGCTGGATTTCACGTAGTTCGTATGCGGTTTCGCTGACCAGTAGTGCGAGTCGCGCGCGGATGGCGAAGGGACAGCGTCTGAATGAATAGAGGATCGGAAGCATGGGTATTGATTTAACACTAATTCAATCGTGAACTTGGAGGATTGATTAACGGTTATTAATTATTACAGAGCCTTTTGGTGTCGGAATACGAAGGTTGAACGAAGTCGATCGTGGTTTTGATTTGAACTTGTGTGGGTTAATAGAGTATCGGTTATTACCAATGCCTTACGCTTACGGCGCGTTAATGTATAAGTATTGGGGGAGGCTACTTACAGCGACAACACTATGCTTGCGCGTTTATCTGGCGTAACGGAGCCATTGCAGCGCACGCTCAGCTGGAAAGGTTTGGGGGGGAAGTTAATTTGTTGCTATTGGGACATCAAGCAAAGCGTATTGATGCGCTTGAAACTTGATGACGCCTGATTTTCTGTAGCGATATTGCGCGCCTTGGCGTTGCGCGACCCATTCGGGGGGCAGCCTCGCAGCTTCCCCAGAATATGAAGCGTCTAGTTCTTTACGCCAGGCTTTCTGCCTGGAGACGGACGTGGGATAAATCCGGCGATCCGGCAGAGCATGCCTTTAACCGCTTTGCCGTCGTTATAACGGGTCACGCTGCATTTGGATATTTCTCCCTGCGCTGACAACTCGGTCAGGGAAGTTTGGATCGCAGAAAGAGGAATCCCTGTTGCCGTCGCGATTTCCGAGTCGAGAAGTTGACCGTGCCGCTTCAGATGAGTGAGGATGGTTTCGGAATGCATGGTGATTACCTCTGTGAAGATGGTGGTGGAGAGTTCGCCGCCGAAATTGTCTGTTGAAACATAAGCCTTCCCGATATGAAAACCGAAATCGAAAAGGCCAATCGGACAAGTGAATCCTCTGTAGTTTACTGGAATCTGCCATATTTTAGGGTTTGGTGTCTGTTCGCGCCTTAATCAGGCTTTCCCTATTGCCAGTCAAACCAGACGATCATGGCCACTTATCTTCGCTTGAGCCTTTTAAAAGTACCGGCTTGACGTTCGTTTCAAACACTTTTATTCAGGCAAGATAAACGGCTTGCTTGAGGCAACGACTCGGGGCAATTGTATGGATGCCGCCAAGGGTGACGACCGATACTTCGAGTGCTGAAATCACTTTGATGGGCCCAGTGATGGGCGCGGGTAAGGCGCAGTGTCCTGCTTCAACAAGGCGGTCGTTTTCCAGTGCGATGATCCGCAACTGTTGGCGAGTGGTGTCCGGGACCAATAGATAGGTGCGGCCGGAGACGGAAAATGATGTGGACAGGTTCAATTCTGGGGTGCCGTACGCGTGGTTGGAAAAGCCTCCAAGCGAGGCGACTTCGATCAGGCGCTTGCCGTTTTTCCGGTAAATTTTCAGGGTGCCGCCGATGTGAGGCGTGATGACTGCGGAAATTTCTGCGCGGCCGTCGCCGTCGAGATCGGCGACGGCGACCGGATTGAGCCAGCGGTTTGGCATGCCGATGGCAGGCGATTGCGCGCTGATCGCCAGGATGCCATCCTGGGGTTGGATCAATACGAGTCGTGCGCCGCTGTCGGCCTGGCTGACTATAGCGAGTATCGCTTGTGGTTCTTTTGCCGCCAGTTTGACGAGCCTCGGCATCAAATCCTCGAACACTTCGTCGTCGGGAAGCTGCAACGTGAGCGTGCGGCCACTAAGCGTGGTGGCGATCAGGGTTGCGTATTCGTGTGGTTTGCCGAGCGCGAAATGGCTGTAGCGTTCAACCGGGTTTGTGTAGTGCGCGTTGGCTATGGATTCAGCCACGGTTGCGGATCCACATCCGCTGAGCGAGAACAGAGTGATCAATGGAAGCAGGGTGCGATGCAGATTCATGGGGCGTCGCGCTTGGATAAACAGAAGATGAGTCGCCTCTGATCGATAAAGCTTACAGAAAATAGCTTTAGCGCGGTGCCTGCCAGCAATTGTTGTTGACTTGCCAGGTCATCGAGAGTTGTTCCCCTGCGGGATACAACACATATTTCACGCCCATGTAGTCGGCGCCTTTGCGCCAGAACATGGCCAGCAGGTTTTTCTCGCCGGTGGCGACCACGCTGGTGGTGGGGATGACCTTGAGCGGGTTGCCATAGAGGTTGGAATAGTTCGATGCGATGACAACGAAGTGGCGGAAAGCCGGTTCGACTTCCTGATCGAACGACACCAGCTTGTCGTTGCAGAAGCTGAAGAGAAAACGTCGGCCAGCTTGGCTGTTGGGCAAGTCATAGGCAAATAAACCATCATTGCCAATCGGTAGGGTCTTGTCGAAGTTCCACGTCTTGAGCGCCAGCTCGACATCCACCCGGCTCATGCCATTTTTGAATTCGCCTATTTCCCAAGCTTGCGCGTGCATGGCGAACAGCAAACCAACAAGCAGGCTGAATGTTTTGATGTTCTTTGCCATGGCATGAAAAAGGGCTGGTATAAACCAGCCCCCAGCATACCGTAGCGATGGTTTAAAAGGTTTACTTGCCCATGACTGCGCCAAAGACCTTTTTCAGCAGGTCGCTGCCGGCTTGCAGCGGGTTGGCGCGAATCGCCGCTTCTTTTTCCCCAATTAGCGTGTAGAGCCGGTCGAGCGTCTGCTGGGTGACGTATTGTTCGACGTTGGACTGGTTCTTGTCGACCAGGTTGAATTGCGCGGCCATGCCGGCGTACTGGTTGTATTGCTGCGCCAGCCCAGCCTTGTCGGTGGTCGCCTTGACGATGGGACCGAAACGCTCGGTCAGAGAGAATTCGGTTTTCTTGCGGAAGAAATCGGTGGCCGAAGTCTTGCCGCCAGTCAGAATGCCTTTGGCGTCTTCCAGCGACATGGCCTTGACGGCACCGACCAGCAGGGTTTTGGCTTCTGGAACAGCGGCTTCGGCAGCGCGGTTCATCGACAGCACCAACTCATCTGCCTGATTGCCCATGCCGAACATGCGCATGGCTTTCTCGGCTTTTTGCAGCGTGGGAGGTAAGGGGATTCTGAGTACGGCATTGCCGAAGAATCCGTCCTTCTGACCGAGCTGGGCGACAGCTGAATCGGCACCGCGGGTCAGCGCTTCTTTCAGGCCAGAATTGATTTCGGTGCTGGAGAGCGCGTCGACGCCGGTGCCAGCGGACTGGCTGGTGGGCTTGTCGAGCACCCCTTTCAGCATGCCGCCCCAATCGATGGCATGGGCAGGCAGCGCCAATGTCAGGCCGGCGGCCAGAATCATCCCGCGCTTTGAAGTAAGGTTGATCATGGTGTCTCTCCTTAGTGAATTGTGGGTCAGAGCACCTCAGCTGCGTAATCCGCCAAGCGTGAACGCTCGCCGCGTTGCAGGGTAACGTGACCGTTATGTGCCCAGCCTTTGAAATGGTCGACCACGTAGGTGAGACCAGAACTTCCTTCGGTGAGGTAGGGCGTGTCAATCTGTGAAATATTGCCCAGACACACCACTTTGGTTCCCGGCCCCGCACGCGTGATCAGCGTCTTCATCTGCTTGGGCGTGAGGTTTTGCGCTTCATCAATAATAAGAAACTTATTGAGGAAAGTGCGACCACGCATGAAATTTAACGATTTGACCTTGATCCGGCTGCGGATCAAATCCTGTGTGGCTGCGCGTCCCCAGTCGCCCCCCTCGTCGTCGCTCTTGTTCAACACATCGAGGTTGTCTTCCAGGGCGCCCATCCACGGCGTCATTTTTTCTTCCTCGGTGCCGGGTAAAAATCCGATGTCTTCGCCCACCGGAACGGTGACGCGGGTCATGATGATCTCAGAGTAGATTTTCTTGTCCAGCACCTGGGCCAGCGCTGCGGCCAATGTGAGCAAGGTTTTCCCGGTACCGGCCTGGCCGAGCAGGGTGACGAAATCGATCTCGGGATCCATCAATACGTTGAGTGCAAAGTTTTGCTCACGGTTTCGCGCGGTGATGCCCCACACATTGTTCTTGGCGTGGCTGTAGTCGCGCACCGTGACCATTTCCGCCTGCTTGCCTTCAACCTTCAATACCTGGGCATAGAGCGGGTTGGGGCCTTCCTGAAAGACGAATTCATTCGGGAGCAAACTTGAAACCTGCGGACCCTTGATGCGGTAATAGGTATGGCCGTTGGCCTGCCACGATTCCATGTCTTTGCCGTGGGTGTCCCAGAAGTCGGCCGGCAATTCGCGTACGCCGGAATACAGCAGGTCGGTGTCTTCCAGCACCTTGTCGTTGAAGTAATCCTCTGCGGGCAGGCCCAGCGCACGCGCTTTGATGCGCATGTTGATGTCTTTCGATACCAGAATAACCTGTCGTTTCGGATGGTGCCGCGAGAGGAACAGCACCACGCCGAGGATCTGGTTGTCGACCTTGCTGGTCGGCAAATTCATCGGGATATCGCCGGAGATTGCTTCGGTTTGCAGGAACAATTTCCCGCTGGCAGATTTGTGACTGTGTTGTGAGAGCGGCACACCATCTTCGATGTTGTCGAGCTTGCTGACGAGTTCATCGATAAAGCGGCTGGCCTGGCGTGCATTGCGCGACACCTCGGTCATCCCCTTTTTGTGCATGTCGAGTTCTTCCAGCGTAGCGATTGGCACATAAATATCGTGCTCTTCAAAACGGAACAGGCTGGTGGGATCGTGCATCAACACATTGGTGTCCAAAACAAACAGCTTGGTCTGAGCGGCAGATTTTCTCGGCATGGTGTTGTGGTGGTGGCCCGGTGAAGAGAACGTGTTCATCCTACCCCAAGCTGAAGGCCACTTGTCCAATGAAAAAACTAAACTTGAAACCGGGCGATCAACACGATTTATACGGACCATTGTTCAGTAGAATGGTCGGTTCTTCAAAGCGGGGTCCCGTGATGAGTGCATGGTTTTCTGACAATCAGAGTTTCATTAAACCCGGCGTGCGCGCAGGCTGTGGCTTGCGCGTTTATCAACTCTGATGCGGCGTTTTAACTGGCTGCTTCTGCTGTGGATGGGGTCGCAACCGCTGCATGCCCAGGTCGCTGCCCACATTCTGCTGCAGGATTCTCCGCTGGCCGGATTTCAATATCACGCAGGCAAAAAGCTATGGCCGCAGATGCAGGTGGGCGATGCGCTCACGCTGATACGCGAGCCGGACAATGTCCATGATGCGAAAGCGGTGCGGGTGGAATGGCAGGGCCAAAAGATAGGCTACGTACCGCGTCGCGAGAATACCGATGTGGCGCGCTTCATGGATGCTGGGCAAACGCTGGTGGCCCGTATCAATCGACTGGCCGAGGTGCGCGATCCGTGGTCGCGGGTACGTTTCGAGATTCTGGTTCCAGTGCAGCCCGGCGCCGT
>JAAFGW010000178.1 GCA_010365175.1 Sulfuriferula multivorans
CGGTGTTGTGCTTGTTTGGCATCGGGAACACTCAGCAAAAATCGATCAGCATCGTATCATCGACCGTTTCTCGGGTTCGAAGTGCACCAACGCCGCTAAAAAGCGTTTCTCGAAAATGGCAGCGGTTGCGTTCAATCGACGCTAAAGCACTAGTAAAACTTGTGCAGAAACTAATGGTGGATCGGTTAAATCACCGATAACTGTAGCGGCCCGATAACATAAACGCCTCGACCTGATTACATCCGCTTTTCGGGACCAGATTAACTGAAAATATTGGGGCGCTCCGGCTGCCGCTACCTCTGCGCCGGTTCGGGTGGGTCAGTGAAAATCGGTCGGGTGGTTCAAAAACTCGTCGGTACCAACACCGATGTCACCAGAACCATTGCACCACCCGCCGAAAGCCAATTGATTTTGTTCGATTTTTAACCGGACACTACTGTGAAAAAGGAGAGCGTCAAAAATCAATCGTTCAATAAACTTATCCACAGCTAATCATTCAAAATGTAGCGATCGTGCTTGGGTCAATATTCGATGGGCGCCAACGTGCTAAGAAGCCATCGGCGCCGTGCGCCGATGTCCCTTGACGTCATAGCGGTCCAGCATCATCACCTTGTCCCATACCATGATGAAGTCCTTCACGAAACGTGGGTGCCCATCGCTGGAGGCGTAGACATCGCTGATTGAACGCAACTGCGCGTTGGACCCGAAGACCAAATCGTTTCTTGACGCCCTGAACCTCGGGGCACCCGAGGCGCGATCCTTGAGCACGAAGCTCAAGCCATCCGTATCGGCTTTTTCCCAGATCAAATCGGTATCGGTGAGGTGGACGAAGAAGTCATTCGTCAACATACCCACCCTCTTCGTGAAGATGCCGAGATCCGAGCCATCGTGGTTTGCATTGAGCACACGCAACCCTCCCGTGAGCACCGTCCATTCCGGGGCCGACAGCTTCATCAGGTTGGCTTTGTCGAGAAAGAACTCTTCCGGAGCGACACCCTGCGAGATCTGCCCGAAGCGCTCGTCGGTGTAGTTGCGAAAGCCGTCCACGACGGGCTTCAACCACTCGAACATCTCCACGTCCGTGAGTTGCTGCGTGGTGTCGACCCGGCCCGGCGTGAACGGAACAGTCGCCTCGATGCCCGACTCACGCGCCGCACGTTCGACGGCCGCGCAGCCGCCCAGAACGATCAAGTCCGCCAGCGAAATCTTCTTGCCAGCGCCCAGAGCGCCGTTGAAGTCAGCCATTATGCCGCGCAATTTCTCGACGACCGGAGCCGCCCGGCGGTTAACCACCCAGTCCTTCTGCGGCGCCAGCGCCAATCGTCCGCCGTTCGCACCGCCGCGCTTGTCGCTGTCGCGGTACGTCGCGGCCGCAGAGAAAGCGGTGAAGACGAGATCGGACACCGACACATCTGTGGCCAGGACGGCCTGCTTCAACCCAACGATGTCCGCCTCGCAGACCAGCTCGTGCCTGCGTTCAGGCAGGGGGTCCTGCCACAGGAGGCCGTCCTCGATCCTCACCTCCGGGCCGAGGTACCGATGCCGAGGCCCCATGTCGCGGTGGGTCAACTTGTACCAGGCCTTCGAGAACGCCTGGGTGAAGGCGTCGAAGTCCGCCAAGAACTTCTCGCAGACCTTGCGGAACTCCGGATCGACCTTGAGCGCGATGTCGCTGGTCATCATCATTAGATCGTTCATCTGGCCTTCGACGTGAGCATCAGGTGTCTTTGGCGCATTTGGATCCGTCGGCGTCCACTGCAGCGCGCCGGCTGGGCTCTTGATCTGCTTCCATTCGAACTTGAACAGATTCTCGAGATAACTGTTGTCCCATTGCGTGGGGTTGGGCGTCCAGCTTCCTTCGATCCCATTCGTCATCGTGTACTGCGCAAAGCCCGGGCCGTTCGGATTGGCCCACCCCAGACCCATGGCCTCCATGGGCGCGATCTCGGGAGGCGGACCCACATCCTTTGGCGAGACCATGCCGTGGCTCTTACCGAATGCGTGGCCTCCTGCGATAAGCGCGACGGTCTCTTCGTCGTTCATCGCCATTCGGGTGAATGAGATGCGGATATCGCGAGCCGACCCCATGGGATCGCCATTGGCATACGGCCCTTCCGGATTCACGTAGATCAATGCCTGATGCGTTGCCGCCAGCGGATTTTCGAGGTCGTAGTCGGCGTCGCCGTTGTTGCCTCGCCAGCGCTTGTCTCGCGTGACCATACTGTCGAAGCCATTAACATTCTTCGGGTCCCAGATTTCGGGGCCCCAATACGTCGCGTTGTCGGCCTCCCAGGCGTCGAGTCGCCCGCCACCGAAGCCGTAGGTCGGGAACCCCATGATCTCCAGCGCGCAGTTGCCGGTCAGGACCATGAGGTCGCCCCAGGACAATCCATTGCCGTATTTGTGCTTGATCGGCTGGAGAAGACGACGCGACTTGTCGGTGTTCCCGTTGTCCCACCAACTGCTGATGGGGGCGAAGCGCTGCATGGCTGTCCCGGCACCGCCGCGGCCATCGGCAATCCGGTAGGTGCCTGCCGCGTGCCATGCCATGCGAACCATTTGCGGACCGTAGTTGTGATAGTCGGACGGCCACCAGTCGACCGAGGTGGTCAGGAACTGCTTGATGTCGCCCTTCAGCGCTTCGAAGTCGAGCTTCGCGAACTCAGCGGCGTAGTCGAAATCCGGGCCTAGCGGATCCGCCGCAAGACCGTTCTGATGCAGGAGCTCAACACGCAGACGGTCCGGATACCAGTTTTCGAGGGTAGGAGGCGTTCCAAATGCGCCGCCCACCCGGTCTCCGCCGAACGGGCACCTGCCCTCCATGCGGTGCGCGGCCGTGTTGGTCTTGTCAAGGCTGGATGTGTTCATCAATGGATCTTTCGAGATGGATCAAACTTTTAATTGGTAAATGCATGGGCTCAGGTAGGCACCGATTCCTCAGCCAGGGACGCCATATCGATGACGTAGCGGAAGCGAACTTCACCTTGTTCGATGCTTGTGTAGGCCTCGTTCAGGTCCTGGATGCGCAGCATTTCGATGTCCGGGCCTATGCCATAACGGGCGCAGAAGTCGATCACCTCCTGGGTCTCGGCGATGCTTCCAATCAGCGACCCCGAGATGCTTCGACGGTGAAAGGCGACTTGTTGGTTGTTCACAGGCGCCATGACCTCCAGCGCACCGACCACCACCAGCGTGCAGTCGCGCTTCAACAAAGGCAGGTAGGGGTTCAGGTCGTGCCGCTGCGGAACCGTGGACAACATGAAGTCGAAGCTCGACGTATGGGCCTCCAAGGCCTTTGCCTCACTTTCCAGCACGGCGTCGGCGCCGAGTTTGCGCGCTTCCGCAAGCTTGGAGTCGGTGCTGGTGAACACGACAACCTGCGCGCCCATGGCCAGTGCCAACTTGGTAGCCATGTCGCCCAGGCCGCCGAACCCGATGATGCCGACCTTCTGCCCCGCCTGGACCCCCCAGTGCTTCATGGGTGAGTAGGTGGTGACGCCCGCGCACAGGATGGGCGCGGCGACCTCGGGCTTCAGCGCCGGAGGAATCCTGATCAGGAAGTCGTCCCTCACCACCAGCACGTCGGAGTAACCGCCGTAGGTGTTATCGCGTCCGTAGGCGTTGTTGCCGCCAGGCGCTAACTTGGCAGGCACCATGGGCCCATTGTAGGTGGCCAGCCAGCTATTCGGACCTTCGCAGTAGTTCTGCAGGCCGAGCTTGCACGGCTTGCATTGACGGCAGCTGTCGATCATGCAGCCCACGCCGACCATGTCGCCAACGGCGTGTGTCGTCACGCCAGCGCCGATCTTCGTCACACGGCCAACCACCTCGTGGCCCGGCACGCAAGGATATACGGTGTTCGACCACTCGTTCTTTGCTTGGTGGATGTCAGAGTGGCAGACGCCGCAGAACAGTACCTGAATCTGCACGTCGCGCTCGCCCGGCTCGTCCCGTTCGAAGGCGAAGGCACGCAGGGGACTGTGCGGGTCATGGGCGGCATAGCCGCGGACGGAAATCATAGGAGTTCCTTTCAAGTAATGTGTTGCGCGCACGTTAATACGTTGGGAGCCGAAGGCCCGCGTCCGTGAGCCGAACGTCCTGGGCTGCAAACGGCGGGATTAAACGCCGACATCACGGCTCGGGTCGACTGCTGCATCATCTCTTTTGTTGCTAATCGGGTACGTAAGGTGATCGATGCGTAAGGTCGTGAGGGTTATGGCGCACTATGCGGAAGGGTGCATTCTCAAGTCTGTTCGGTGGCGCACACTCCGTTAGTACTTAAGCAAAAAGCCAAAAAGTGTAACTACGTTGGTTTATGGGCGTGGTTTAAAAGCTGCCAATTTTGGTTAACACCGGCGAGCGAAATACTTCCATCAAAGCAATGGAATTTTAATGGTCCGGGAATGGATGAACGCCGCAACCGCCGAAAATTCCGCCGTAAAACCTCGCAGGCAAGGTCTTCAGTCATTTAATCGGTCCGTCGTTGGCTTCTGTACTAGTTTTATCCGTGCGATAACGTCGATTAAACCCAACAGCAGCCAGTTTCGAGAAACGCTTTTTAGCGTTAAACCTCGCCAGTGCTTGCTCTAAGCAATGGCCGGAAAAATCGGCGGTTGCGGTATACATCCCCTTGTCAACGATCCATGGTGCTTGCATTGGTCCCGTTGCGGGACTAAACTACATCCATGCGCATCATCTCGAAAAAACACTTGGTCGCGTACTGGACACGGCACCCCGGCACCGAGCAGCCATTGAAAGCCTGGCACGAGGAAGCGAGCGCGGCGCGCTGGCAGAAGCCGCAGGACATCAAGAATCAGTACCGCAATGCCAGTGTGGTCGGGCAGAACCGGGTGGTGTTCAACATCAAGGGTAATGACCACCGCCTGATTGTCGCGATCGCCTACCAGTTTGGCGCGATTTACATCAAGTTTATTGGCACGCACGCCGAATACGACAGGATCGACGCGGCAACGATCAACATGGAGTAAGAAATGGAACTCAAACCAATCCGCACTGAAGAGCAGTACCAGCAGGCGCTGGAGGCAGCGTCTTGGTACGTCGATCACGAACCCGTTCCGGGTTCGCCGGAAGGCGACCGCTTCGAGGTTTTGCTGATGCTCATCGAGGCGTACGAAAGCACGGTTTACCCGGTCACCGCTCCCGATCCGGTCGAGGCCATCAAGTTTCGCATGGAGCAGGCCGGTCTTGTCGCGAAGGATCTGGTACCGATGATTGGCAAGCTCAATCGCGTCTATGAAATTCTCAATTACAAGCGGCCACTGACGCTCGCCATGATCCGGCGACTGCATGTCGGGTTGCACATTTCTGCGGAAAGCCTGATCAGTGGTTCGGCATCGCCGGCCTGATTGTCTTCGAATCAGTAGTCAGGTTGGGCTATACCCTAACCTGATGTCAGGAGACCCTAGCGCAAACCGTCAAGATAGGGTTGGTATCGCAATTTATTGACATGTGCCTTGAGCGGTCATAAAGTCTATCCTGACACATCTTGTTAAGGAGGCACATTTTGCGAGGTCAACGCATCGGTTATGCCCGGGTCAGCAGTTTCGACCAAAATCCAGAGCGTCAGCTTGATCAGGTCCAGGTGGACAAACTCTTCACCGATAAGGCCTCGGGCAAGGACACCCAGCGGCCGCAGCTCGACGCCTTGCTGTCGTTTGTCCGCGAAGGCGATACGGTAGTCGTACACAGCATGGACCGTCTGGCGCGCAACCTGGACGATCTGCGCCGACTGGTGCAGACGTTGACCAAGCGCGGGATACGAATCGAATTCGTCAAGGAATGCCTGAGCTTCACCGGCGAAGACTCGCCGATGGCGAACCTGATGCTGTCGGTCATGGGGGCGTTCGCGGAATTCGAGCGGGCCTTGATCGGCGAGCGGCAGCGCGAAGGGATCTCATTGGCCAAGCAGCGCGGCGCCTACCGAGGTCGCAAGAGAGCGCTGGCGGACCACCAGGTTGTCGAGCTGCGCCACCGCGCTGGTGCCGGCGAGCAGAAATCAACGCTTGCGCGGGAGTTCGGCATCAGTCGGGAGACCGTATATCAATACTTGAAGGTGGCACCAACTCTTTAGCCCAGTTTTCCGTTCCGCTGCACCTCAAATCTCAATATTCAATCACTTAGATCACGACAGTTATTCTCTGCAAGAAACTAGAAATCATATTTTCCATAGAGAAACCAGCTAAGATAACGACTCCCGTTTATTTACTAAAACACAATACGCATGCTCGACGACATCAAAAAAACACTCTGGGCCACCGCCGATAAACTACG
>JAAFGW010000179.1 GCA_010365175.1 Sulfuriferula multivorans
GATGGCGCGGTGCAGCGCCGGCAGCGGCTGATTTTCTGGAGCGTGGGGGCACTGTTGATGATTCTGCTCACGTTCCCCTGGTATGCATCGCTGTTTTATTAAGGAGCTTCTATGAAAAACCCCGTCAAGCAATCAATATTTCTGGCGACGATGTTGATCGCCTTTTCCAGTCCGCTTTTTGCGGCCCAGAAAACCGTGACGCTGGGCGTGCCTGGCATGACCTGTGGCGCGTGTCCGATTACGGTAAAAAAGGCGATCTCCCGGGTTGATGGTGTAACCCAAACCGAAGTCGATTTCGACTCGCGCCAAGCGGTGGTGACCTATGACGACGCCAAGGCCAATGTGGACCAAATCATGAAGGCGACAGCCAATGCGGGCTACCCGGCTGCGGTCAAAGGGACAGCCAAGTGAGTGACTTCATTCCCGATTCCACCATCACCTGCCCGGAATGCGGTCATGCCAAAACGGAAACCATGCCGACCGACGCCTGCCAATGGTTTTACGAGTGTGAGTCGTGCCATGTCGTGCTGAAACCCAAGCCGGGAGATTGTTGTGTGTACTGCTCGTACGGGACAGTGCCGTGTCCGCCAATTCAGGCGAGCGGCAAATCAGCTGGCTGCTGCGCGGCCTGATTCGGGGCGTTTAGGCTAGCAGTTCGGGCAGGGCTCGACCGGCAGCCCGCGCGTCTTCCAACCCGGGCCGGCGGCGCTGCCGATCATGCCTTCCTTGATGTTGTAGACATTGGTGAAACCGACTTCCTGCATCACCTTTTGAATCTGTGTGGTGCGGTTGCCGGTGCGGCAGATCAGCCCGATCGGCGCGTTGGCATCGCCTTTCACTTCAACCGCGATCTGCCGCAAAAAAGCGATCAGGCCATCCGGGTGTTCCATATTGATGCGCCGGGCATCCTTGGCTACGCCCGTCTGGCGCCACTCTTCGGGGCGGCGGATGTCGATCAGCGTCATGTTGCCGGCTTCAACCAGCGCATAAGCCTCCGGTGCCGACAGGTTGGGGCCGGGTTCGGCTGACAGGGCATTAAGTGAGGTCAGCACAAGAAACGCGGCGATGACAGCGGACAGGCGTTGCACAAACATGGGCACTCCAGGCATGGATATGGGCTGACCGATAGTTTATGGCGCCCGGCTCGATTTTCGCCAATATTCTGCATGGTCAGCGCGGGCAACTTGCGCGAGAATGCCGCATGGATATCTTTCGCATTTTTCACCTGCAATGCGCGCGGCGCCTGCCCGCGCTGCCCGACTCCCACCCCTGCTCGCGAATGCATGGTCATTCGTTCAAGGTTGAACTCACCCTCAGCGGCGAGCTCGATCCCAAGCTTGGTTGGGTGCTCGACTTCGCCGATATCGAAGCCGCCTGGCAGCCCCTACACGCGGCGCTCGATCACCGCACCCTCAACGACATCGCCGGGCTGGAGAATCCCACCAGCGAAAACCTGGCGATCTGGTTATGGCAGCAACTCAAACCTGCCTTGCCGGGCCTGTCGCAAATCAAGGTGATGGAGACACATGACTCGGGTTGCGTCTATCGCGGAGCGCCCTGAAAAAGAGCCGACTCGGCACCCTCTGGCCCTTTATGCCGTAGGGATTAGCGCCGTTTGGCCGTTGTTTCACTCCATAGGCGATGGTGCTACCGTACGCCAACGCCATATGGATAAAACGGAAGTGCCCAAATGACCACGCCATTCCTATTCGGTCACGAAGACCGACTCGGCTCGCTCGACCAGAACGTCAGCCTCGAAGCCAAAGTACACACCATCCATACGGCGTTGCTGGAGCGCTTCGGTTTTATTCAACATATTGCCGCAGCGGTTTACGATCCGGCGACTGACACGCTTAAAACATTCCTGCAAATAGGCGGGGGCAAGACCCCGTTCCAGCATTTCACGGCCAAGCTGTCGGAGGCGCCGTCCCTGACCGAAATCATCAAGGTGGGCCGCCCGCGCGTAGTGAACGATCTGGTCATTTTTTCCGAGGGTCCACACGAACATAGCAAGCGCATTGCCGCCAAAGGCTACCGTGCTAGTTACACCATGCCGATGTATCAAAATGGGCACCTGTTCGGCTTCCTGTTTTTCAATTCTTACGAGTCTGATTGTTTCGTTGAGGAAGTGCTGGGCCAGATAGATCCGTTCGGGCATCTGATCGCGCTCACCATCATCAACGACCTCACCACCCTGCATACCTTGCTGGCTTCGGTGAAGACTGCGCGAGACCTGACTCATGCTCGGGATGGGGAAACCGGATCACACCTCGACCGCATGTCGCGGTTTGCCCGCGTCATCGCACAGTCGGTTGCGGAGCACTTCGAACTGACCGACGAATACATCGAGAAAATTTTTATCTTCTCGCCACTGCATGACATCGGGAAAATTGCCATTCCGGATCGTGTCCTGCTGAAACCCGGAAAACTCAATCCTGAAGAATGGGCGTTGATGCAAACGCACCCTATCCGTGGACGGGAAATCATCGACCAGATGCTTACCCATTTTGAACTGGGGACCATGCAGGGGTGCGATATCCTGCGCAACATCGCCCTGTTTCATCACGAGTCCGTCGATGGCACAGGCTATCCGGATGGACGCACCGGCGAGGACATCCCCATCGAGGCGCGCATCGTTGCCGTGGCCGACATTTTCGACGCGCTCACCAGCCGTCGGCCTTACAAGCCGGCCTGGAGCAACGACGATGCCTTCGATTTGTTGCGAAAACTGGCGGGTAAAAAGCTGGATGCGTATTGTGTGGATGCGCTGATTGAGAGCCGCGACGAAATCGAGGAAATTCAGCAACAGTTCCAGGAAAACGTTGTGGGATGAGGATAGTCCCTTGCCTGAAACAGGCAAGGGTTTGCCCGTCTCCAGCAGACCAAACCCTGTCGGATGATTCTGCGTCAGTAAACGTTATGAGCAAAGAGCAAGTGTGAGCAAACGGGGTGAGTTTGCCCTGTTTTTTTTCAGTGCTTAGGTAAAAGCATTTCAACAATAAGAAAACGTCTTCCTGGCCTCGGGTGACGGATTGCGGGGAAAATTCTAAAAACAATCATATCTAACCAATAGGAAAATAAAGTGTCATTCCGTTTCAATCAACGTGTATTTGCCACGCTACTGATGGGTGTGTTTTCAATCAGTGGTCTGGCTGCAGAAAGCCATCAGGATGCCAAAGCACCGAACGCCGACGCAGCGGGCCCCGCTTGTCAGGGTTATGGACCGCAAACACCGCGCGACATCGACAATGTCGCCGGGGAAAACACGCGCAGCTTTTCGTTGGCACCAAGCTACAACAAAATGAATTTGTGCAACATACATATGCATGACAATGCCGAGCACAAGGCAAAGGATTTTTCGATTTATGCAGGTGAGGGCGAACATGGGCATGGTGGGGGGTATCAGTGCAGCATGAGCAAATCCCTGTCTGCGGCTGAGCTCCAGGCCCCAGCCAAAAATGCCTGCAAAGGCATCAAGCCTGGGGACACCATTGAGGTGCACTGGGTGTATTCATCGTGCGATGTCAAACCGGGTGAAGGTCTGGGTTCCTGCATGTCGCCGAGTTGTGCCAACCCGGATCTGCGTGTCGAAACGCAAGTGTTCACAGTGGTCAACGACCCTTCTGCATTGAATTTCAAAACCATGACCTACGACGGCAATGTGGTTAATGGCTTCCATCAGGCAAAATCGCTGCCGGTCAAAACAGGCAGGCCAGTTGAGTTCATGGGGTCGACCACAGGTCCGAAATACACCGAACAGCAATGTTCACCGCTACAAGTCACTTGGAGCGTGCGCCCGAAATGCGCCAAAGTGGACATCGCCAGCCTGAGCGAATGGTGTGAAGGGAATGTGTTTAAGGAGAGCGAAGCGCATGGCGTGAGAATACTGGTCACCAATCCCAAGTTGCTGTCGAAGATCAAGTAAACGCAGGCGTTATAGCAATCGATCCGCCACGTTTCAGCGTCGTGCTGATATGTGGCGGTTTTTTTTGCCTCGCCGTAAATGATCGACCCACTGTTCCGAAACGGCATGCGCCCTCCGTGCTTGGATTGAGCGCATCAAATATAGGTCGAATCCAGGCTGAACGTCGCCATTGACCGGGTGTTGCTCTGTGTAATGCTTACACTTGAACCGTAAAGGTTGGCTGGCAAAATAAAAAAGGCTTGCAATATTCTAATAATCGTTAGAGTATTGGCTTCATGGACAAACGCAAAATCAAAGACCTGCTCTACGAAGAAGTCGCTCGTATTGGCAAGGCGGTCTCCAGCCCCAAGCGGCTGGAGCTGCTGGAAATTCTGGCGCAGGGTGAAAAAACAGTCGAAGCGCTGGCGGTAGAAGCCAGCATCGATATCAAGCTGGCGAGTGCGCATCTCAAGGTGTTGAAGGCGGCTCGGCTGGTGGTGGCGGAGCGCGATGGGCGCTTCATTGCCTATCGCCTGTCGGGTGAAGATGTCAGTGCACTGTGGGTCAATCTGCGCACCGTGGCGGAAGAACATCTGGTCGAACTCAAAGTGGCGATGGACGGCATTTTTTCTGCGCCGGAAAAGCTCGATTCCGAAACACGGCGTTCGTTGATGAGCAAGGCGCGGCGCGGTGAAGTGGTGGTGATCGATGTGCGGCCCACTGCTGAATACGAAAACGGCCATCTGCCGTTTGCCCGTTCGATGCCGCTCGACGAGATCCGCCAGCGCATCAAGGAGCTACCTGCCGACAAGGATATCGTCGCTTACTGCCGCGGACCGTTCTGCATGATGTCGGCTGAAGCGGTGGCGTTGCTGAAGGAGCATGGTCTACGCGCATACAAAATCGCAGACGGCACGCCGGAATGGCAGGCCGCCGGGTTGCCGCTGGCCGAGTCTTGAACTGACCAATACCTCGATACCAAGGAGCACTTTATGTTCTTCCGTCAATTACTGGCAAAAGATGCCACGCTGTCCTACTTCTTCGGTTGCGGCTCATGCCATGTCGGTATCGTCGTCGACCCGGTACTCGGCGACGAGGACTGGTTCATCGACGAAGCTGCCAGGCAGGACGTGAAAATCACCCACGTCATCGACACCCATGTGCATGCGGATCACTTTTCTGGTGGCCGCGCGCTGGCAGAGAAAACCGGCGCACTGTATTGCCTGCATGAATCCAACAGCAGTCGCGTGAAGTTCCCGTTCGAGCCGTTGAAGGAGGGTCAGCAAGTCAATGTCGGAAATGTTGTGGTCGAGGTGCTGCATACGCCCGGCCACACGCCTGATTCAATCTGCCTGACCGTGGCCGACAAGCGCCGCGCGACCGAGCCCGATGCAGCTCCCTGGTTTGTGATCACGGGAGACACGCTGTTCGTCGGCAGCGCCGGGCGCCCCGACCTGGCGGGCAAGGAAACCGAGATGGCGGGGCAGCTCTACGACACGGTGCACCAGCGCCTGCTCACGCTGGCACCCGAAGTCGAACTGTATCCCGGCCACACTTCGGGCAGTGCGTGCGGCGCAGGCATGTCGGGCAAGCCCAGCTCAACCATTGGCTTCGAGACGCGCTGGAGCCCGATGCTGTCGATGAACAAGCAAGCCTTCATTGCAGAACTCACCGCGTCGATCCCGCCGCGTCCTGCTGAAATGGATCGCATGGTTGAATTCAACCTCGGCAACTGATCATGTCTTCATCTGAACTGATGGCGGATTACCGTTACGGCATCCGCAACAACCTTGCCCAGTTTTCGCATCTGCTGGTGCAGGTGTTTTTTGTCGGACTCACTATCGGCATGTTCCGCACCGTGGTGCCGGCGCTCGCCGAAACCGAATTCGGCGTCGCTAAAGGCTCGTTCATGATGCTGATGGCGTTCGTCACCGCCTTCGGCTTCGTCAAGGGCTCGCTCAATTTTGTAGCGGGGCGATTGTCCGAACGCATCGGTCGCAAGAACGTGCTGTTCATTGGCTGGCTGGCCGCCGTGCCGATCCCGTTCATGATCCTGTACGCGCCGAGTTGGGGCTGGATTGTCGCTGCAACGGTGTTGTTGGGCGTGAACCAGGGCTTGGCGTGGTCGATGACGCAAACGTCCAAACTTGATCTCACCACCGCCGATCAACGTGGGCTCACTATCGGCATCAATGAGTTCTCCGGATACTTTGGCGTCGCAGTGGCGGGCGTGATCACAGGCTATTTGGCCACTGCTTATGGCCCACGTGAAGGGCTGATGATTTTTGGTTTGGTGGTGGTGGCCTTGGCGGGCTTGTTTACCTTGCTATGGATAAAAGACACCTTGCCGTGGGC
>JAAFGW010000180.1 GCA_010365175.1 Sulfuriferula multivorans
CTTCACCAACTACCGGGCAAGGATTCTGTTTCATTGCGGCAAGCTGGATTTGGGGATGGCGTGAGAAAATTCACAGTGAAATTAACGAAGAACCGTTAATCATATATTGAAGGTTATCGTCATGTCCTTTGCCAAGCATTCCGGAAGTAACCATCAAGTCATAGAGTCTTTGGTGGCATTGACCGAACAGCGCGACGAGTTGACGTTACTGCGAAGTTTGCTGGATGTCATTCTGGAGATGCTGCCTGGGGTGGAAGCAGGCTTGATTTGGCTGGTCCCAGGCACTGAGCGCGGACAGTGGATCAAGGATGAGAGTTGTCCGTTGCCGCCGCCGATGTTCCCAATCGACGAAGGACTACTGGCCGAAGCGGCCAGCCTGAATTCTGCCGCACCGGATAAGCAGCTCGATCTGGATGGACAAAGTTATCTCATCAGCAGCCTGGGTATTCTGGAAGGCCGGCGCAAGGTCATCATTATTCGGCAGCCCGAATGGAACTCTTCCGATCTTAGTACCGCGCAAGGCATGGTCAAGATTCACGCCAACTATGCCAAGTTACTGTTTGATAGCGAACGCGACACCCTGACCGGGTTGTACAACCGCAAGAAGATGGAGCAGAAGATGAGTGAACTGCTTTCGGCCCGGACCAACGGGTTCAACCGGAAGCAAGACGAGGGAAAAGACGACTATTTGGCCGTGTTTGATATCGACCACTTCAAACGCGTGAATGATAACTATGGCCATTTGATCGGTGATGAGGTGCTGCTGGTATTTTCGGGTTTGGTTCGCGGCGCGCTACGTGATGCAGACTGGGTATTCCGCTATGGCGGCGAAGAGTTTGTCGCACTCATTAAAGGCGTGACACCCGAAATCGCCAAAGTCATTCTCGAGCGAATCCGGACCAAGGTACAGAATCATTCGTTTCCCCAGGTGGGGCAAGTGACCGTTAGCGTCGGTTTTACGCCGATCATTGATCAGGTATTGCCGCCCCATGTGTTTGAGGAAGCAGACAAGGCCCTGTACTACGCCAAGGAACATGGTCGCAATCAGGTTTGCGCCTATCGTGAGTTGATAAGCAGTGGCAAACTGACTCAAGAAGAACGCATCAGCGGTTCGGTCGAACTCTTTTAATCAATCGCCTGGAAAGTCACCAGCCATCTTATATAGAGGCTGTCGACGTAGCATGATATTTTGAATAGTTGTATTGAATTGCGGCCATGCAGACGCGTACTGCTCCCCCGCCCACACACCGCCCTTCGCGGAATCGCATCCCTTTATCAAGCGCTGATCTGCACGGATAGAATGAACCGGGAAGCAAGCCACGCGCAGTTGGCTAGTGCCATCAGGCAATTTAGATCGATTTACTCGATGGGCAGTCCTTGCCGCTTCCAGCCCATGAACCCATCAGGATAGTTTTTGACGTTGGTATAGCCCATCTGTTGCAGGGTGTGGGCCGCCAGGATGCTGCGGATGTTGCCGCCGCAATACACGACGATGGGGGTGTTCTTGTTTTGGGCATGTCGAGTGACGCGGAATTCAAGCCAGCCGCGTGGGATGTTGACGTTTTGCGGCGCTTTG
Organism: Sulfuriferula multivorans; assembly: GCA_010365175.1. Taxonomy (GTDB): domain Bacteria; phylum Pseudomonadota; class Gammaproteobacteria; order Burkholderiales; family Thiobacillaceae; genus Thiobacillus. Next base: position 1,577 of record JAAFGW010000180.1, read on the forward strand.
ATGGCGCCGCCCATACTCTGGATTTCGTCAGGCATGCGGATGTCGATCAGCACCGGTTCCGGATTTTTTTCGATTTCGCGGCGCAAATCCTGGGTGGAAATGTTGGGCACTTTGGCGGCGGCTTCGCGGGTTAACTGGGTTCCCTCCGTGATCCCCGCAACTTCTGCATGCGCGATGCCCGTCAACGGGGCCGTGAGGAAAATGGACAGGATGAGGGCAAACCGATGGTTAAGCATGATCACTCCTTGAATGGGATTGAAACGACAGGGTGAGTACAGGGCACCTCTAAAAATCCAGATTTCATCCCAACTGCAGCGTTGCGAGAAAAATTTTATGTCCCCGGTTTGAGCGGGGACGGTATCCCTTGCGGGCTTGCTTACATATCAAACATATGCGGCGCTGCGAAATTTTTCCCGCGCCTTGCATTTGGGCGAACGCTGAACTTTTAGAGGTGCCCTAAAGCCTTGGTCCGCGCTGCTCGGATACTTTGGGTTGACGAGCCGCCCGCTGAAAGGTTCAGCCTGGTCCGCCCTTGACCCACTTCAATCAAACGATCTTCAATGCCTTTGCCAGGCTATCGAAAAACACACAATACACGGCGATAGGGAGGGGCAGGCCGAGCAGCGTTCCGATCAGATAGGGACGAAACCGGACGCCGCTCATGGCGAGGGTGTAATTGAGCGCGGGGAGGGTCTGGAACAATATTCGCAGCAGCATGATGCTACTGATCGGATGGGCATCGAGCCGGCTGAGCAGGTTGGCGGCGAGTGTGCTGTCGAGTTGTCTGAGGGCGTTTCCGCCAACCAATCGGATGGTGAAGAACGTGACGATGCACGAGATGCTTGCGGCGATAAAGGTGGCCATTCCACCCGATAATTCGCCCAGTGTCAGCACCGCCGCCGCGAGAAACACCCAACCGGGAATCTGGATCAAATTACCCAGTGCAAATGCCAGCACAAAGATCAGCAGCCCGCTGGTTTGATGTTCCCGTATGACCTGCTGCAGGAAGCCAAGCGAGAAGTGGGCACGTGCTCCAGACAGATCAAAAAGCGCAAACAACAGCACGAGAAACAGCACAACTGCGATCAAACGCTTGTGCTGTTGCAGGGTCTGGCCAAGCGTACTTTTCATGTGTGTAGCTTTTGGCAGCGAGCGGGACGTTGGATCATGGATTTGGGTGGGTGACGGTGTGTGTACACAGGATGCCGCGCGGGCTAACTTGGTGCAATAGCGCATGATCTGCTTTGGCGCCTCAGACAGGGAATTTCTATGCTTGGGTGTTGAAAACGCGGGCGTGTACAGATAGCTACCTGCTGTGTGGGGGGTGTAGTTTTCGGGCGCTGTCCGGTATGTTGCTGATAATTTCCCGTGAGTGATCCGACATGCCCAATACGCTTCCTGCTGATATTCAAGCCTTGCTGGGCTCCTGGCAAGCCCTGATTCGGGACCCTCTGGTGTGGTGGGAGGTCGGCGTGATCTTTGCCGCGGCGGCGGGCGCGCTGTTGCTGTATCGCTTTCTGAGCCAGGGCCTGGTCGAGCGCACGGAACAGAATGCGGAATTTGCAGTTCGCCATCTTGCCTTGAAAACCCTGCAGCGCGTTCTGTTTCCGATCAGCATGCTGATCGGCGTTGTGGCGGGACGGGCATTGCTGGCGCATCAAGGCATGTCGGTGGAACTGCTTAACCTCGCTGTGCCACTTTTAGTGTCGTTGGTCACCATACGCACGGTGGTCTATTTTTTGCGCAAGACATTCCGCCCCAGCCCGATGGTCAAAGCCTGGGAAAACATTATTTCAACCTCCGTCTGGATCGTTGTTGCGCTGCATCTGCTGGGTTGGTTGCCCGCTGTGCTGGAAGGGCTGGATGGCATGGCCATGCAGATGGGCGAGAAGCGAATTTCAGTGCTGGCAGTGGGCAAGCTGGTTCTGGCGGTGGCCGTGTTATGGATGCTGGCGTTGTGGGTGGCCCGCTTGATCGAGAATCGCATCAGCAAGGCCGAGTATGTCAACGCCAGCATGCAGGTGGCGATGGTCAAGCTCAGCAAGTTCCTGCTGCTGCTGCTGGCATTTTTGCTGGCGCTGGATGCGGTAGGCATCGATCTGACCGCATTGACCGTATTTGGCGGCGCGCTGGGCGTGGGCCTGGGTTTTGGCCTGCAGCGCATCGCCAGCAACTTCATCAGCGGCTTCATCGTCCTGTTCGACCGCTCGATTCGCCCGGGTGATGTCATCACGATCGGCGAAAAATTTGGCTGGGTGCAGGAACTGCGTGCGCGCTATGTGGTGGTGCGGGACCGTGATGGGGTGGATCGGCTGATCCCCAACGAGACTCTGATTACCAACGAGGTGATCAACTGGAGCTTCAGCGACCGCAATGTTCGCCTGAAAATTCCTGTATCCATCAGCTACGACAACGACCCCGAACAGGCGCTTGGGTTGCTGCGCGAGGCGGCGATGGCCAATCCGCGGGTCCTCGCCGACCCGGAACCGGCTACGCGCCTGATGGCCTTTGGTGACAATGGCATCGAACTGGAACTGCGGGTGTGGATTCAGGATCCCGAGTTGGGCTTGGCCAATGTGCGTTCGGATATCAATCTGGCCATATGGCGGGCCTTTAAGGGTGCCGGTATTGTTATTCCCTATCCGCAGCGTGACGTGCACATTCGGGGTGGCCTGGAAGCATTGGTCCCAGTCCCGGCGGACACAGACACGCACTGATTACGGCCCGTTCAAGTACTCGGGTTAAACGTGTTTTACCGGGATTGGCTGAAACCACAAATGGGGTCAGCACTTATGCCACAAGTTTAAGCGCTGGCTCACCCTGTAAAACCCCGTAATTTGGTGGGTGGTAGGATTTTGTTGCGAAACGAAACCTCTAAACCACTGCGAGGTCAGCCCGTATGAGGGACAAAAAATGGGGCAGTCCAGCCTACTTTCAAAAGTATCCGTGAAACCCGGGTTAGCTCAGACACGATATTTAAGGCTGGGCAAGCCCAATAATCGTGTTGACCCCATTTATGCCTTACTGCGGAGTGATTGGCCCGTTTGGGGATTCAAGTCCGACTGGCTGCTAGGCAGCTCAAGCATGGGGGGCCGCGCGTGGATGGGTTCGTCAGTTCTTTTGGTGGTGTCGCAACAGGCGGTCCAGCGCGTCTTTGAGTGGGCCTTCTTCGATGTCTGTACTGAGGTGCGCCAGACCCTCCAGCGCGCTGGTGGGCAAGCCGGCTTTTTCGATCGGATGGACGTAACGTGGCAGCAATTCGGGATTGACGCTGACGCGTAGGCTGGTCGCCTCAATGCCATTTTTGCCCAGTTTGGCGATCAGGGCATCGGTCTGGTGGCGCAGACGGCTGGCGACGGCGCCGCTGTCGCAAGCCAGGCTCAGCACCCCGTTTTCCAGCTGCATCACGCGGACATGCCCGGCGATCGCGGCAGGCAGGGCACGTTCCAATGCGGCCTGCGTCTTGAGCAAAGCCCGGGCGCGAACCGCCAAACCACTCGGTAGCTGGCTGGCCAGCAGATCAGACAGACTGGAGGTGCTCATGCGGGCGTGGCGCGAGGGGCATGGGCAGTCCGCCGCGCTATGCTAAACTTCGACGATTTTCCGCGTCCTGCGGTCATTTCGGGTTCCCCATGCTGCAATCCATTTTCAAAAAAGTCTTTGGTAGTCGCAATGAGCGGCTGGTTAAACAATACCTGCAAAAGGTGAAAGCGATCAATGCGCTGGAACCGGCAATGGAAAAATTGTCCGATTTTGATCTGGCCGGCAAGACGGCCGAATTCAAATCCCGTCTAGGCCAGGCTGGATCGGCTAACGCGGGCGAGTCGCTCGAAAAACTATTGCCCGAGGCCTTCGCAGTGGTTCGCGAAGCTTCCCGGCGGGTGCTCGGCATGCGCCATTTCGATGTGCAGATGGTGGGCGGCATGGTGTTGCACGACGGCAAGATAGCCGAAATGCGCACCGGCGAGGGAAAAACACTCATGTCGACCCTGCCCGCGTATCTGAATGCACTGACCGGCAAGGGCGTGCACGTGGTGACGGTGAACGATTACCTGGCCAGTCGCGATGCGGAATGGATGGGTCGCTTGTACAGTTTCCTTGGCCTGACCACCGGCATCAACCTGTCGCAGATGCCGCACGACGCCAAGCAAGCCGCGTATGCCGCTGACATCACCTACGGTACCAACAACGAATACGGCTTCGACTATCTGCGCGACAACATGGTCTACGAGATGAGCCAGAAGGTGCAGCGTCCGCTGGCCTACGGCATCATCGACGAAGTCGACTCGATCCTGATCGACGAAGCGCGCACCCCGCTCATCATTTCAGGGCAGTCGGAAGAAAATACCGCGTTGTACCAGCAATTGAACATGGTCCCATCAAAGCTGATCCGGCAAAAGGACGAGGAGTCCGAAGGCGATTACTCGGTCGATGAGAAATCGCGCCAGGTGTTGTTGTCCGAGTCGGGTCACGAAAAAATCGAGTCCATCCTCACCGAGATGGGCGTGCTGCCTGAGGGCGGCAGCTTGTACGACGCAACCAACATCATGCTGATGCACCATGTGTATGCGGCCCTGCGTGCGCATGCGCTGTTTTTCCGCGATCAGCACTATGTGGTGCAAAACGACGAAGTGGTCATCGTCGACGAATTCACCGGCCGCTTGATGAGCG
>JAAFGW010000181.1 GCA_010365175.1 Sulfuriferula multivorans
GTGAGGAATTGAGAGGTCGCAAGGCCGCGTAAGGTAACACCGCCGCCTGACGGTCTCAGGCAAAGCGGGCGCGGCCAGTGTTCGAGACTGACCACGCCCTAACCGCACCGCAACTGCAAAGGAGAAGCGACATGGCTGTATCGAATATTACCCTCCCCAAAGTCCCGACCACCAAAGACCTGCTCGACACGATCCAAACTATGGATTCTTTGTCGCAAGAAGGATTCTCACAGATCGCCGCTATCGCAAGCCTCGCACTGCTTGCGATGAAAACAGCAGCACCCAATGACACCATAAATATTATCCAGGCGCTGCGCGCTATTCGCGGCAAGGCGGTGGACATCGAAAACTGCATCAATTATGAGGCTGAGATGGTTGGCGGTAACTACATTGACCCGGATCGACGCGAGAAACTGCTTGCTGACGTGAGCAAGGCTGTGGAGGTTCGACCGGTGGTGTGCGGGCTCGCATGACGAGCGATTTGTAGGGGAAGCATCGATGAGCGATCACCCTGACCATGACCCGGAGGCGGCCCAGCAGCTGATCATGGCCGCGCATCTGGAGGGGGAAGTCATCGTTTCCGGCAAGGCGAACGATGAAGCCAAGGAACTCGCCAAGCAGATGCGAGCGGAGAGAGCATGGCTCAGGGAGGTCTTCGGCATCCGTGCAAAGCCACATCTCATTACGGATGCCAAGGTCGTTGAATTCATCACCAGGCCCATACTCATCCCGCATGGGCACCAGCTGATCGAGTGGTCAGGCCATGGCAGAAAACCGACAAAGACCCGCTGGGAACAATCGAATGAACGTCGCCGGTCGCTGTATCACAAGCTGATCAGACTACCCTCAAACCATCCACTGGCAGCTAACGCATGCAAGCAACAGGGTGCCAAGACACGTGCTGTGGTTTTCAATCTGTTCCAGATTGCACGGGATGGCGGAACAGCAGACCGGCACCTTGTTCGCGATGTGCAGAAACTATTTGCCAGCCGGCCGAATCGGCACAAGGGGCTGGCCCCACCAGGGGAACGGCAGCTTCGAAGGCTTCTAAAGGAGTTTCTTAAAGTGGGTATGTCCGCCTAGATAATTTCCGATCTGCGATGGTTGCATCTGTTCAAAACGAACGGAGGCAACCAGCAATGAACACACTACCCGCCATAGGCTTTATTCGCCTTTCCCAGATCATCGGCAACCCCAATGCCGAACCGCCGATTCCGGCGATCATCCCAGTCAAAAAAACCACTTGGTGGAACGGCGTCAAGAGCGGCCTGTACCCCAAGCCGGTGAAACTTGGTGCGCGTGTCACCGCCTGGCGCGTTGAAGATATTCGCGAGCTGATCCAGAAGGCGGTCTGACATGCTTCAGACACGTGCAGCCGACCACGCGGCGCGTCAGCGAAGTGAGAAGACGAAAAGCGACTTCATGTTCGCCACAGTTCTCGCATGGAGCATGAAGCGCGCACCCACTAAAGCAGAGCGTGATGACACACGGCGTGTCTGGAAGCGGACGATTCGTTCCTTTCAGGATGGGAAGGCTGCTGCATGAGCATCCGCGTCATGTCGCAGGTTTGGGAGGCTTACCCGGGCGGGGGCTCTGAACTACTCGCCCTGTTGGCCTTGGCAGACTGGAGCGATGACAACGGGAAGTGCTACCCGTCCATGGCATCGATTTCGAAAAAAATACGCCTCAAGCCACGGCAGGCAAAGAGAATCGTGCACCAACTGATTGATGATGGTTTTGTACAGGTTGTAGGAAATGAATTCGGTGGATCCCCCGGGTCAAGTCGACAATATCGGCTGATTCTTTCTCGTTTGACGGGTGTCGCCCATGACACCCGTAGGAGTGTCTCGGATGACACCCCTACACCGGAGACGGGTGTCATGCAGGGCATAGACGGGTGTCATGGAAGACCAGAGACGGGTGTCACCCACGACACCCTAACCGTCATTGAACCATCAAGAACCGTCAGAGAGAGCGCGCAAGCTCGCTTGTCCTCCCAGAAGGGTGGCAAGAAAAAGAAACCGATCACCCTCGATCGATTCTTGGAAACCTGCAAAGCATCAGGTGAGCAAGTCATACCTGGTGACGATCCGATTTTTGAATATGCCGATGCGGTCGGGATTGATCACGCGATGATCGCCGCAGCCTGGCATGTGTTCAAAGACACCTATCGGCAGAGTGACAAGCTCTACGCGGACTGGCGCCGCACTTTCAGAAACTCCGTCCGGGGCAACTGGAAGAACCTCTGGTTCATCCGTGAAGGCGAGCAGGCCAAATGGACAACGACGGGTATGCAGGCCAAAAGGGAGATGGAAGCATGAACGCCCGCGACCTGCCCGACATCGGAATTCCGTCACTGGTGCACCTGCCCCCGCACTCCGTCGAAGCCGAACAGGCCGTGCTCGGTGGGTTGCTGCTCGTGGGTGCCGATGCCCTGGACCGTATCGAAGGCGTCATCGGCGTCGAAGACTTTTACCGCGATGACCACCGCCGGATTTTCACGGCTGCGAAAAGCCTTGGCGAATCTGGCAAGCCGGTTGACGCTGTGACCGTAGCCGAAGCCCTGCAATCACTGGGACAACTGGAAAATGTGGGCGGGTTGTCCTACATCGTCGCTCTGGCCAGCAACACTCCCAGCGCTGCCAACATCCAACGCTATGCCGAGATAGTGCGCGATAAATCAATCTTGCGCGGCCTGTATGGGGTCGCCATTCGCACGCAAGCGGCTTGCATGGCTCAAGGCCTCAAGGACGCCGAAAAAATCGCCACAGAGGCCGAGACGGCGATGATGCGATTACTCGATCGCCAGGGCGGCGAACCGGTACGGGCGCATGACGCAATCCGGGGTGCATTGCGCGAGATCGATGAACGCCGTGAGCGGGGCGGAAAACTTGCCGGACAGGCGACCGGGTTCGAGAACATTGATTGGATCACCGGGGGACTGGAGCCTGGTCAACTGCTGATCTTGGCCGCCCGCCCCTCGATTGGAAAAACTGCACTTGCCCTCAACATCGCCGACAACGTCGCCAGTACCGGGATGCCGGCGCTTTTCTTCACACTGGAAATGACCGAGCAGGAACTCGCCATGCGATTGATGTCCGCTCGCTCGGGGGTCGCAATGACCGACATGCGCAGCGGTACCGCCTCGCCGGATGACTGGCACCGGCTGTCCGCCGTGTGTGGCGACACTGCCGACGTACCACTGTTCATTGATGACCGTCCGGGCATCTCGGTTGCCTACGCGCGAGCCAAGGCCCGGAAGATCAAGCGGCAACACGGTCTCGGGCTGATCGTCGTGGATTACCTGCAGCTCATGAAAGGCCCAGGCGAAAACCGGACGCAGGAAGTCGGCGGGATCTCGCGCGCGCTCAAGGGGCTGGCCAAGGAATTGCGCGTCCCGGTTATCGCGTTGGCCCAGATCAATCGTGGGGTCGAGTCACGCATCGACAAGCGGCCGCAAATGTCCGACCTGCGTGAGTCGGGAGACATCGAGGCCGATGCCGACGTGATCGTGATGATGCACCGGAACGATGGTCCCGAGTGGCACGGCCTCATCAGCCTGATCGTGCGCAAGAACCGGAACGGTGCACTCGGTGACATCACCCTGCAGTACGACGCCCCGCGCCTGCGGTTCAGCGACTACCTCGGACAATCCCCACGCTCAGCGCCCGCCAAGCGTCCTCAGCGAGGCTTCGATGACTAAGCGCGTCTGCATTGTCCGCCGAGGCCACATCGAAAACGTGCCGCCCTGGTGCTACTGGCGCTCAGGCATGAGTTCACCAGAGGTGGCCGCCCTCGAGGCAGCGCGCGCCCTAGAAGTGACCCACCCACTCGACTTGTTGAACCTGCTGTCGGCGCTACGGCGTCACGTCAGGCAGCACGACAGCCGTCCGGCAGCTGCGATTCCGGAAATAAATCCCACCCACCAAAGGAGAAACAACACATGACACCCATGGAAAAGGCTATCGCCAATTGTCGCGAAGCGGCCAAGGCATCAAACGAGGCAGGCGAAAAATCCCGAGCTGCTGAGAACGAACGCGACTTGCTGCGACAGAAGTTTTCCGCGCTGGAATCCAGCATCACTTCCGCTGAGCAAACGCATGCCAACGCCGATGTGGCGCAACGGCTCGGCGAATCCAGCGATCTGGAAGCTACTCAAGCCGCGCTTGATGCGGCCCGCGTGGCCATGACGGATGCCGCGCCCGACCTCCGGCACAAGATTCGCGTCGCCGATCTGCTGGTCGAGAAATTCGGTTCGATGGCACTCGACGCCGCCGCAAAGCACCAGGAGGCGCTGGCGGAACTCAATGCGCGGTGGATCGAAGAGCTGATTCAGCGACTGATCGCTGAAGTCGGCAAAGCCAACCACCTGGCTGATGAATTGGTCGCTGCCCAGGACAAAGCCACCGCGACCCGACAGCTTATCGAAGAGAGTCGGCAGCGGGCTGGCGTCGTTATTGGCTGGAAGGAAGAAGAGATGAAATCCGTGTACTACAAGAACCTGCCCCATCCTGACGCGGATGCCAGGATGGCCCACAAACAAGCGCTGCAGGCTGAGTTTGCCGCGGCGGCCCGATTCTGAACTGAAAGGATAATGAGATGAGCCTCTATCGTGCAACCCCCAAACTCGTCAACCGCATCATGACTGGGCGCGTTCCCGTGCGTGCCTTTGTCGTCGGCTTCGCTTCCGACAATGCAACCCCCGGGGACCCTGGCGTAACTGGCCACATCTCCGGTCTGGACCTCAGAGACCTGATCGACCCGACGACGCGCTCTTTCTCGATGCCTACGGCATTGGCCCCTGTCAGCGACTCCGTTACGGGCCCATCCACTCAGTGCACGGTCCGGTGTGAGATTCAGGCCCACCAGATCGGCGAAACCGGCCAAGGAGTCTTGGCTGGGCAAATCTTCATGAATCGCTATTTCGAAGCCGACTTCCCGTCTGGCACGGCTCCCGCGTGGATAAACTACCTGGTGAATAACGGGTGGCTTTCTGCTGCAGGCGCTTTGACCAATGGGAGCGTACCGGCGGCCCTCAACGTCAATCTTCCGGCGCTGACTAGCCGCACTGGAAAATAAAGGGAGGCTAAGGCATGCCAAAACAGCCTGATTACACAAAAAATCCAGCGCCAGACGGCAAGCAGGCTGCGCTTGTGGTGCTACCGGCCCCCCGCATGAACTTGAACGACCTGGACGGGCTGAGGCGTGAGATGGCCAGGGTCTATCGGGACATGCGGGGCGGACGTATCCATTCTCAGGACGGGGCGCGCCTGGTGTATGTCCTGGGCGAGTTGCGCAGGGTGTTCGAGAGCTGCGAACTGGAGAAGCGCCTCGCCGCGCTGGAATGGGGGCACGATGGCCACGCTTGAGAAACGTATCGCGGAGGCAGAACGTATCGCCCGGGCAAGGCCGAAGCCAAATCTCAGAACATTGGCGATTGAGCGGGTTTTCCCCTTTCTGTGGGAAGCGCCAGAGGTGGCCGACGATCCCTTTACCGTGGGGCCCCGGGGGCCTGAATACCAGCCCTGTCACCAACGGCGCACGGAAAAGATAAGGGCTTTATCTTGCCGACTCGAAACTGGCAGGGATACTGAGGAAGACCGCTTGTTACTGGCCAGATTCCCGCCTGATGCTCTTGAGGCCCTGGAGATGACCGCAGCAGAGTTTATATCGATGGTGGCGAGAATTGAGATGCTGTACTGAATACCAAGCTGTGATCTCCTAGGGGGCGGTTAACCCATGAGCGCCCCCTCCCTGTCCCGGCTTTTTGCCGGGATTTTTTTGACTTCATGCTTTGTCGTGGGTGGCCAAAAACATGCCAATACAGTGGCAGATTGATCCCGACCAGATCCATTTAGTGGGACCTGATGCGGTGGGTACGGTGGTGGGTATTATGACTATACGGCTATAAGTTATTGTTTTTATTAATGTTCTGGCGGAAGCGGTGAGATTCGAACTCACGGAGGACTCACATCCTCGCCGGTTTTCAAGACCGGTGCCTTAAACCGCTCGGCCACGCTTCCAAGGCGCGCATTGTAACGGTTTCAGTTTGGTTTGTGCGGGTGAACGGGCAGTTTCAGAAGCAACGGGTCCCTTGTCACGGTTTCATCAAAAAGTGTCAGGATTTCATGGATTGTCCATGTGGCGGTGCGCTGGCCGAATTGGGTCACCCTACAAACCCGAGTAAAACCAATACCTTGAAAAGTGGCTTTGGCAGACACCCAATTGGCATAAATGCTGCAAGTA
>JAAFGW010000182.1 GCA_010365175.1 Sulfuriferula multivorans
TTTGAGCTTGATTCGTATGTAGAGCAGGATGATCACCGCGACCCCGCCAAGGGTGGCCAGCGTGATGAGGTTCAGGTTCTCGCGAATCGCTTCCTCATTGTGGCCAAGGGTGTAACCCAGTAGGGCGAGAATGGTGACCCAGATGCCGGCGCCAAGGCTGGTGTAAAAGCTGAATGCGGCAAGATTCATGCGCGCCAGACCCGCCGGCAATGAGATGTATTGGCGGACTGCGGGGATCAGCCTGCCGGTAAAGGTCGAGATGTGACCGTGGCGCGCAAAAAAGTCTTCCATACGCTGGAGGCTATGCTCCTTGAATAGAACGTACTTGCCGTAGCGCAGCAGGAATGGCCGCCCGAATTTGATTGCAAGCCAATAGTTGAACAGTGCGCCGGCCAGGCTGCCACTGATGCCGGACAAAATCGCCAACACCAGATTCATCTCGCCTTTGTAAGCTAGATAGCCCGCCGGGATCATGACCATTTCGCTGGGAAAGGGAAAGAAACTCGACTCAAGCGCCATCATCAGAAAGATTCCCGGGTAACCCCAGGAACTGACTGTATTGACGATGAATTGAATGATTTCGTGGAGCATGTCGGAACAGCAGATTCAAGAGACAAGATACAAGTAGCAAGACACCATGAAGCGCGCTTCGTGTCCTTGCATCTTGAGTCTTGAGTCTTGAGCCTCAAACAACGGCTTCTTCCTTTTTTTCCACCGGCTTGATGAAGTGCTCACGCTTGATGCCAAACATCAACAGCAGCGGGGAGGCAACCAGCACCGATGAATAAATCCCGAACATGATGCCGATGGTGAGTGCGAGTGCGAAATTATGAAGTGCTTCGCCACCGAAGAACAGCATCGACAGCACCATGATCTGGGTCGAGCCGTGGGTGATGATGGTGCGGCTCATGGTGGTGGTGATGGCGTCGTCGATGATGTGCGGAATGGTCGAGCCACGCATCTTGCGGATGTTTTCGCGGATCCGGTCGAAGATCACCACCGATTCGTTGACCGAGTAGCCCAGCACCGCCAGCACTCCGGCCAGCACGGTGAGCGTGAACTCCCACTGGAAGAAGGCAAACACGCCGAGGATGATGACGATATCGTGCATGTTGGCCAACATGCCGGCCACCGCAAAACGCCATTCGAAGCGGACTGCCAAGTAAGCCATGATGCCGAATGCAACCACCAGCAGCGCCAGCGCGCCGCTGTCGTAGAGTTCCTTGCCGACTTGCGGGCCGACAAAATCAACTTTTTTAAGCACCACGCCCGCATGGGCAGCGGTCAACGCGTCCATGATGCGGTTGCTGGTTTGCGCAGCGTTATCCGTGCCTTTGACCGGTAACCGTATCAGCACATCACGACTGGTTCCGAAGTTCTGCACTGTGACTTCGGGCAGGCCGGTTTTTTCCAGGGTGCTTCGAATGGCCGGCAGGTCTGCGGGCTGGTCGTAGCTGACCTCGATCACGGTGCCACCGGTGAAATCGACACCCAGATTCAGGCCGCGGTCCCAGAGTGCCCATATGGAAAAAAGAAAGGTGATCAGCGAGATTGCCGTGGTCGCCTTGCCCCAACTCATGAAGGGGATGGTTTTTCTGAAGGGAAATAATTCGAGCATGATTGGGCCTTAAATCGAAACTTTGGTCAGGCGAGCCTGACGGCCGTAGGTGAGGTTGGCCATCGCACGGGATACGGTGACGGCGCTGAACATCGAGGTGAGGATGCCGAGGCACAGCACCACGGCGAAGCCGCGCACCGGACCTGAGCCAAGCCAGAACAGCGAGACGCCGGCGATCAGCGTGGTGATGTTGGCATCCAGAATCGTACCCCAGGCGCGTTCGTATCCTGCACTGATCGCAGCCTGTGGGGTGGCGCCGTTGCGCAGTTCTTCACGGATGCGTTCGTTGATCAGCACGTTGGCGTCGATCGCCATACCGAGGGTGAGCGCTATCGCCGCCATGCCGGGCAGGGTCAGTGTGGCCTGCATCATCGATAGCAGGGCGATCAGGAAGAAGCCGTTGGCAGCCAGCGCGATCGACGAAAAGAGCCCGAACACCCGATAGTAGATCGAGATGAATGCGACGACAGCGAAGAAGCCCCAGATGTTGGAGTGGAAGCCTTTGTCGATGTTTTCCGCGCCCATGCTTGGGCCCACGGTGCGCTCCTCGATGATCTGCATCGGGGCCGCCAGCGCACCGGCGCGCAGCAGCAGCGCGACGTCGGCGGCTTCCTGGGTTGAATCCATCCCAGTGATCTGTACGCGCCCGCCGCCAATCTCTTCGCGGATGACCGGTGAAGTGATTGATTCAGCCCGGCCTTTTTCGATCAGCAGGATCGCCATGCGCTTGCCAACGTTTTCGCGGGTGGCGTCTTTGAACATGCGCGCGCCCTTGCCGTCCAGATTGATATGCACGGCGGCTTGTCCGCTGGCATTGTCAAAACCCGGTGAGGCGTCGGTGATCGAATCGCCGGTCAGCACCACGTCCTTCTTGACCGCGATGCTGCCGCCTTCGCGGCTGGCCACGATTTCATCACCAAACGGCACCTGGCCCTGGCTGATTGCCAAGGGGTCGGCCTGTTCGTCGACCATGCGGATTTCCAGGGTGGCGGTGCGGCCCAGAATATCCTTGGCCTTGGCCGTGTCCTGCACGCCGGCCAGTTGCACCACGATGCGGCTGTCGCCCTGTTGCTGGATGACGGGTTCGGTCACGCCAAGCTCATTGACGCGGTTTCTGAGCGTGGTGATGTTTTGCTGCAGGGCAAATGCCTGCACCTTGGTTTCCGCCTCGGGTTTGAGGTGAGTGGCCAGGGTAAAACCATCGGCCTGGTCTTCCGGGACGAAGGCCAGTTCGCTAAATACGGAGCCGAGCTTGGTGATACCGGCATCGCGTTGGTCTCGGGTGGAAAAATGCACCGTAACCACTTTACCTTCGCGGCTGATACGACCATAACGAATCTTGTCGCTACGCAGTTCGGTACGGAAATCGTTCTGGTAGCGGATGGCCGATTTTTCCAGCGCCGCCTTCATGTCGACTTCGAGCAGGAAGTGCACGCCGCCGCGCAAATCCAGCCCAAGGTACATCGGCAGTGCATGAATGGCCGACAGCCAGGATGGCGAGGCCGAAACCAGGTTGAGTGCCACCGAGTAGCGCTCGCCCAGACTGGTTTGCAATACGTCCTTGGCTTTGATCTGCAGGTCGGTGTTGGCAAGGCGAACCTTGATGCTGTTCCCCGTCATCTCCATTCCGCTGTAAGCCACATTGGCAGACTTGAGCGCAGATTCAACCTGTCCCAACAATACCGTGTCGACTTTTTCAGCGCTGCGCAAGGGCAAGAGTTGCACTGCGGGCACTTCACCAAAGAAGTTGGGGAGGGTATAGAGGAACGAGATTACCAGCGTGAAGCCGATGAGCACATATTTCCAGAGCGGGAAGCGGTTCATGATTTAGCCGAGCGGAGAAGGATGAGGGACAGGCCGCCAGCAGTTTACTGGCCGCCCCTTTCTGGAAACTTACAGTCCTTTGATCGTGCCTTTGGGCAGCAACGTCTGCACTGACTGCTTTTGTACGTGGGTGATGACGCCATCGGCAATTTCCAGCGACACATACTGATCGCCGATCTTGCTGATTTTGCCGAGCTGGCCGCTGGAGGTGACGACTTCATCGCCTTTGCTCAGCTCGGTCAGCATTTTTTTCTGTTCCTTGGCACGTTTCATCTGGGGACGGATGAGCATGAACCAGAACAGGATGCCAATGATGATCAGTGGCAGGAAGTCGGTAATGCCGGGGGTTGCAGCAGCAGCGGATTGCGCGTGGGCAAATGAGATCATGGGTCTGGGCTTGGGAGTTTAAAAACCTTTGGATTTTAGCACGCCAGCGCGGCGGCCCTAGGAGCAGAGATGCGGAACCAGGAAAGGTTCAAGCCGTTGATGGGTGCCGGGGTGGCTGTCGAGCAGGGTGGTGGAATCGGTTGTGTCCTTGTCGAGGCGGCCCAGAATGTCGGCAAAATGCCGGGGTGGGATGCAGGCAGTATTCAGCCAGGCCAGAGCGTAGGCATCGGCTTCGCGCTCCATGTCGCGCGAATAGCCCTTTTGCAGCAACAAGCTGGGCAGGCCGGCAGCGAGGTCGGTGACGCTGCCGATATCGCCGGTGACCGCAACCAGGATGACCCCAGCGCCGATGCTTTGGAGCGCCAGACGCAGGCTGTGACGGTGCGCAACATGCCCCAACTCGTGGGCAATCACCGCGATTAGTTCAGTATTGTTGAGCGCCAGGCCTACCAGCGCATCCGTCACCACAATCGCACCGCCGGGCAGCGCCATGGCATTGGCACCAAACAGCGTGCTGTTGCGGAACAGTAATTGGTGGGGCGGACAAGCCTGCTTGCGGCACTGTGCAGCCAATTGCTGGGTGAGTGTCCGCTGGCGGGAAAGCGGCAGTCGGCTGGGAGACAGGCTGAATTTATCCATCAACGATAGCGACTCCTCGCCAATATTGCGCTCCAGACCCGCTGGCAGGGTGTGGGCGGCAAGCTGGGCCACGGCGGGAACGCCCCAACGTAGCCCGGCAAACATGACCAGCACGGATACGAGCAATGCCACGAGCGCATAGCCCAGCCGGCTTTCCAGATGGCGTGCCCAGCGTTCGGGTCGGTTGGTTGCGGTGGCTTGGGAGAGCGCGGCCAGGGCTGTCAGGTCGATGCTGTGCAGTTCGCGGCCTTCGGGTAAATGCACCACTCCCCGCGCCGCGCCCACAGGAGGGGCGATGTCGATCTGCTCGAGCGAAAAGACCAGCGCGATGTCCTCGCCCGTGAGGTGTAATTGTCCCCCGTCGAGCGAGGCGCTGACCGGGTGCGCCTGCGAGCTGCGTCCATCGAACAAGTCGCCGGAAAAGGACGTCACGTCAGACCGATGTTGAGATCGAACAGGTCGGCCATTTCGGCACCGGTGGCGGTGCTGGTTTGATGTTGCCCTGCAGCGAATTGTCCGAGGTCGACGGGGCCGGTGACGGCCAGGCGACCGGCACGATAACGCGCCAGCCGGACCTTGGCCCAGGGAATGAAGATGCCGACGGTGAGGGCAATCAGGACCAGGTTCGAAAAATACAACCAGATCAGATCACGCGCGCGCTGGCTGGACTGGAAGCCGACGGGCCCGATGGTGGTGGCGTTGTAGAACAGGTTGGCTGTACGCGCCATGATCATTGCGCCGGCAACCAGTGTCATCAGATAGAACAGCACTGCGCCGCCGAAAATGCTGGCACCCACTGCGGCCATTGCGGCTTCTGGTGGCATGCCCGCGGTTTTCAATTGCGCGATTTGGTAGAGGCCCAGGGCAATTATTCCAATCGGCAGCAGCATCAGCACCAGGGCAAACAGATACACCCCCCAAAACGGTTTGGACGTGCCCTGGTAGTGGGAAGCCGTTTGGCCGTAGGTCGTGTTGTCGGCAATGAATTTGAGCTGGCGGTAGGCAAGATAGGGCAGGATCAGGCCGAGGGTGGGAATGATCAGCAGCGACAAGCCGATGTAAATTCGCGCAGCCTCACCGACTGAACCGGTGAAATCGAAGCGCAGGCCGCGATAAGCACTCTTGCGCGCATGAAAGCGCAGACCGCTGACCACGACCCAGGGCATGGCAATCAGAAAAATGAACATCAGCGCAACGGCCAGCATGGGTGAGTAAAACGAAGCGGCGTAATAAACGGCCAACGCAGTGAGGGCGATCAGGCGGCCCTTGAGTATCTGCATTGGCGTAGCGAGGTAGGTAAAGGTCTGGTTGTCGAGCAGCGTGTGGCCATAAAACCAGCGCATTGTGCGGACTTTGGCCCAGGCTGAGTAAATACCCAGCGTGAGCAGCGTGAGGGCAATGTTGACGATCCAGATGACGAAATATTCGCCCCCCCGGCCGGTGAACTGCATCGGATATTGCTTGGTATTAGACATGGTCTCCCCTTGGTGTATGTGCGCGTTTTTATTGTGTGATTGAGACTCCGCGCAATCGATTCTACACAGACCGAGGCATTATTTACGCGTCACCATCCCAGTGCCTGTGTGGCGTGAAATTTGGCAGTGAAATCGGCAAAACATTTGGCCTCGATTGCGGCACGCATGCCGGCCATCAACCGATGGTAGTAATGCAGGTTATGGATCGTGGCCAGTCGTGCGCCAAGGATTTCGTTGGCGCGAATCAGATGATGGACGTAGGCGCGGCTGAAGTGGGTGCAGCTGTGGCAGGTGCATTCTTC
>JAAFGW010000183.1 GCA_010365175.1 Sulfuriferula multivorans
TACTCATGATTTCGGAGCCGTTGCCACGAATCACAGTGGGCGACGCGATGGCCAACAGATCCTCCAGCGTCTGGTTCCGGTAAGGCGTAGCACCAGCGCCCACGGGGTCAAGCACCGACGGAATCCCGCGCTTCGCGGCAGCCGCCAGCGCCAACTTCATGCTGTCAACCCAATAAGAATCGAGCGTTCCGATGTTGAGCACCAGCGCCTGGGCGATAGCAACCATGTCGCGCACTTCCTCGTGGGCATGGGCCATCACGGGCGAGGCGCCAGCCGCCAGCAGCACGTTGGCGTTGAAATTTATCACCACCAGGTTGGTGATGCTGTGCACCAGCGGCGAACGTTCGCGAACGGCGACAACATCTGACCAGAGATCTGCAGCAGAAAGATTAAGGGCCATTTTTTCTTTTGATTGAAAAATTGATTGAGGAAATTTTCCTCTGAAAATCGGCATCGGAGAAAATCATTCTAGACTGCACCCTTTGCCACACCACCCGGCATGCCTGTCCGCTCCGGTCAGTTCGAGAAATTGGGGTCTTGAGATCAGGGGGAAGTCCAGGACGATCGTAGTACCTCAATACAAGAGGCCAAAGGCACTTGCCGAGTGGAAAGATCCGGTTTCGCCATTGGTGGCAGGGACGGTAGGCGCCAAAAAAACTGAACCGCTCATTCATGCGCGGTTGTTGTCTGATGTGTAGTTCACACGGTCGGTCGAAATTCACTCAGTGGAAGCAGGTGCCGTCACCGCATCAGATGTCGCACCAACGACTTTTCCAGCGATTCGTACAGTACCGATGGCAGCATCAGCAGCCAGCCCAATAGCGCCCATGGCAACAGTTGCAGCGACATCGGCTACGGCAATCACGGCACACCCCGACAGGCTCAGACTGACCAGCCCGCAACACAACAATACTTTTTGTGATTTTTTCACTGTTGGCAGTCGATCAGCAAAACAGCAACGCCAGCATCGCGGCGTCATCAATCAAATTGACAATAGCGTAAGCCGCCAATCGGTAGGCAAGTATCACGGCTTGGTCAATTAGGATCTCGATCGACATTTGATTTTCTGCTGGCAGTCTGGCTGATTGTCCACGATAAGAACAAGTTTTACTGCCGCCCATCCATTCTCGTAAGTATCCGTCTGCGCTAGACCTTGTGTGCGGTCGCACGAAGCTGACCGAATGACGGCGCGCTATCATCCGCGCTACCGAACCCTGCTTGCGGGGTCGAAAACACAAAGGCCTCTGAATGGACGCCCTTTAAATCAAGTACTTAGCTGTCGAATGTCTGCAGAATCCAAACACCAGGTAAACACATTTCAAATGTCCCTCCGCATCATTCTTTTCGTCATCGCCGCATCGCTGCTGGGAGCCCATTTTTTTCGGGCCGGCAATGTGCTGCTTGTTGCGCTCTGTCTGGCAACACCGCTACTGTTCCTGTTCAAAAAGCGGTGGAGCCTTATCCTGTTGCAGTTCACAGCCTATTGTGCAACGGGGGTTTGGTTGTGGGCGGCGTTTCAGCTCGTCGAGTTTCGCCAGCTGGTCGGCCAGCCGTGGACTGCTGCCGCCATAATTCTGTGCACTGTCGCCTTGTTCACGCTCGTGTCGGGGTTGCTGATGAACTCGCGCTGCATGCGTGAACGCTAAGGGCACAAGGCCCTCGAGGTGATCAGTTTCACACTGGCGCCGACACTTGGGGGCGGCTGTAGCCACTGGTGCTACGCAGGTAGGCCAGTCTCACGCCATGCTCGCGTATGCTGCGCCGGGGGTAGTCAAAGCGTTTGAGTACGCGGCTGATGTGCTCGTAGCGCTGCAGGTCGCCGTCGCCTGCAGCGCCTGTAAAATTTATCCCGGGGGTTGCGTCCAGTTGGGCGTGTCGGCATCCAGGAGGGCTTCGGCGCATGCCTTACCGAGCCTGCCCAAACCGATCACGGCGACGCGCAAGCGTCTCATCGGACGGATAACTGCCCTAAAGCCGATTGCTAAACCCTAACATTTCCAGTGCACGCGGATCAGATTCTCTTCATCGCTGTAATGAAATTCGAGCTCGCCGTGATGGGCGTGGTGCAGCGCCTCGCCGATCCCGCGCGCCAGGTGGATGTCGGTGGTGGTGATGAGAATGCCGCCTTTCTCGTCCTCGATCGCCATGATCCGTTCGAGAGGGTGCTCCTTCTTCGCCCGCTCGCCGACATTCTCGACGAGTTGCAGCAGTTCGTCCCGGTGCAGTTTCAAGTACTCGCCCTCCAGGGTGACAAATCCGGCCGGAAACTTGTCGTGGATGCGGTGGCAGGCGGGGCACATTTCCTCGTGGGCGCCTGCCGGCATCGCCGCCCACTGCCAGCGGCCTTGGTGAAATACCGCGCGGCATACCGGGCATGCCGTCGGCTCTGGCAGCTTCCCCCTGGATTTGTAGGCGTCGTGTTCGCGTTCATGAATCACGCCAACATGACGAACCGGAGCACCAATTGTATGAAGTCTTGTGGGTTTAGAGTGTTTTGACATGATGGTGTTTGGACATGGATGAGAATCTGTTTTGCAGCGAGGAGCGCCTATTCGCGCTGGTGGCTGCCACGCCAGCCTGCCGCTGCGTTCGCACCAGATCTGCGGCTGGCAGGAGCGCCGCTATCAGCGGTTCCACTTTCAGCTCATTCACAACGGTCTCCACGCCGGGGGCAGCCCAGGCTGCGGCTTGGACTGCCCGAAGTTCGGTCCACGAGTGGACCTTGCCGCGCAAGGTGACGCGTGAACCATCGACCAGAATCTGCAGCTGTTTGGCTTCCTGTTCGGCTTGCCGCACCAGCGCATCGTGAATGCTTTTCTCTACATCACTGGGTGCGACTTTCGGTTTGATCTTGACGAGGTTAGTGACGCTGACTACACCGAACAGATCGCGAACAGATCGCTCTGCGGCTTTACGCTGATAGTCCCACTCGACCTCGCCGCTCAAGGTAATCCAGCCGTCCTCCACCATCGGCTGGATACCGTTGGCCGGGATGGCAACGTTCCCGTCAATAGCCCGTTTCACGGCAGCTGCGATATCGGTGTCACTTCGTTTGTAGGAAGGAGACAGCCTTACCTCGATGTCGACCGCCAGCGCCTTCACGCCGCTGACGCGCCGCGCAGCCCGCTCAGCCGCGTACTTCTCCGCGTAGTTCGTGAGGTGCCCGGTCAGGGTCACCACGCCATCCTTGACGATCACGCCGACGTCGGTGGCGTTGATGGCTGGATCCCAGGCCAGTTCGTCAAGAATGTCTTTTTGCAATTGAATATCTGTTTTCATGACTCTGCCTTTTTTGGATGATTGACAGGCACGCATCACATGGCGGCCTTTAATAGCCCGCTGGCGTGGCCAATCCGGTTCAAATAAAGTCAACTTATTGGATAGCGATCCGTTTTGTACCGGACTTGCTCGTGGCTTTCTTGGGCAATTCCAGGCTCAGCACGCCATCGCTGTATTTCGCCACGACCTTGCTTTCGTCCACATCATCTGCCAGGCTGAAGGTGCGCGACACGGAGCCATAGTAGCGTTCGCAGCGCAATACCTTGCCGCCGTTTTCCTTGAATTCTTTGGCGTCTTCTGTATGTGCGTCAATCTGCACGATGTTGCCGTCGATGCGGACATTGATGTCTTCTTTCTTGACGCCGGGCAGGTCAGCGCGGACTTTGTAAATGTCGCCTTTTTCGACGATATCGACGCGGATGTCCGTTCCGCCAAAGAGTTCCTTTTCCAAGCGCCAGGGGTCAACGAAGCGCGGCAGCACCGCTTCCAGCGGATTGATGATGGGTTCAAATAAACGTAGTCCGTTCATGATTGCTCCTTGTAAAGTGACACAAATATCTGCAACTGGTCGAAGCCTTTATTCTGCTGATCTAACCGCGAAGAATTGAGTTTTAGGCAAGGCACAAGTCATGGACTTGATGTATCTCAAACAGGAACCACAGCCTCAAGCCCTTATGTCACATCAGCGCGTGTTGAGGTAGTTTTCGCCTCAATCCTGTAACCGGCGGAGAACTATCGTTACTGGCTGTATGCAATGCTACGACCGAGTCGCATTCGGGCTTGAGTGTCAATAAATGATATCCGGCTTGTGCGTTACAGTGGCCGATTGATCAATTAACGGGCCATCTTCCGGTCCTTGAGTGACCACCCGGTTTCATCAGCTTAGGTGGCCGGCTATGGCCAATCGAGCTGTTGGGCCTGGTCACTTCGAGATCGGTGCCATTGAGTCGCTCCTTTCGGCCGCTGGCGTCATCCAGTAGGCGTCATGAAAAAACTGGCGACAACGGGATGAGGCTCCTCACTCCGTACCTTGGGATGACAATTCATTTTGGCTTGTCTGATGCATGCCGCCATGCCCAAGTTTCCCTGACCTGAATTCCGGTGTCAGCCAGCAAAGCAGACAGAACACGGCCGAGACCACCGCACTCAGCGGCGCCATCGCTGCGGCACCTGCAATGCTGCCGACTCAGCAGCCGCCAGAAACGAAGACCGGTTTGAGATCACGCATGAAGAACCCCGTCAGACCGGCCCGGCTCAGGTGATCGGTATCGAAATAGAGGCTCGGCTCGCTCGTCTCCGCCGAGAAGTCGTGAAAAGGAACGCCACGCGCAGCCAGAAAGCGCGAAAGCGCGTCATCGAACCCCGCCTCGTCCTTAAGCTGGCTGTAAAACTGGGGCGGCACCGGCATCTTGATGACGACCACGTTGACACCTTCCTTCTGGGCCAACGCAATGAGCGATGAGAACGCATCGAGATACCGGGACAGGGCTGCGGGCGAGGTCTTGTCCGGGAAAAGGTAGTCGATGCGCTTTTTCACGGCCGAGGACGAGGGCCGGTAGGCGCGCTCGAACTGGGCCTCACCTTCCCAGACATCGCGCTGGAAGCGCTCCCGATTGTTGATCTTCGAGAAGCCGCTGACGTAGTCAAGGACGGCACGCCCGTCCACGCCTTCATGCCGGGCGTAATCCCAGAGGCGCCGTGCGATGGCCGGATCGAACGGTGTGCGTCTCAAGAGCTTGGCATCGGCGAAGCGCTCCTCGTTCCATGTACGCGAGTAAAACGCGAATGAATCCACGACATAGAGCAGATTGCGCGCACGCCGCGTGCGCAGGAACTGCTCGAGCACGAAGCGGTTGTAGAGCGGCCCCGCTCCGGGCGCGGCCAGGTTCAGTATCTTGAGCTGCGTCTCGCGCTCCATCTGCGCATTGAAGTCGGAAAAATCGAGCGGCATGGCGTGCGAGGCGCCGAGGATCACCCAGTCGAACGTGCTGTCCTGTGCAGTCGCAATCTTGAAGAATGGATTGCTGCGACCGGTGTGAACCAAGAGCTGCTCGGCCCCGTAATAGACGCCGGCGTAGAGCGCGAGGCCGATTGCGATGAAGAGGAGTGCGGATTTTCCGAGGTGTTTCATACGTCAGAACTGCATGTAGATGAACTCGCGCGCCTGCCACCGGCCGAGGATCAGCAGCGCAAGGATGGCGAGATACCACAGGCTCCAGCGCACCACCACCGGCGCGGCAGCCAGTCTCTGAAAAATCGACCGACGCTCATCGACGATCTCGACGCCGATCAGGAACGCGATCAGGGCGAAGGCCGTGTAGTGCTCCGTGGTGAACGGAAATCGCAACAGCAAGGCCGGGATCTCGACGAGATTCAAGGCGATTTTCTTGAGGATCAGCCACGCATCGCCGAGAGAACGGGCGCGGAAGAACACCCAGGTGATCGCTATCAGGTGAAAGGTCAGCAGCACGCGCAGCGCAAGCAGCGGCGCGCTTTGGCGTATGCGCGGCACCCGCTCACCGACGCAGCGCCAGAATGGGCGTGTCGCCACGCCTGAGCAACTCCTTGTCGCCGAGGCGCTGCAGCCCCGTGATTGCCTTGCTGTGGTCACGCAAGTAGCTCTGCCACTCTTCGCGCGTGTGTTTTGCACTCAGCAGCGCCTTGACTTCATCGGCAGGCGGGCGGCTCGCGAAGACCTTGGCCAGAAGCGTTCTGCCCCCTAAGGGAATAAAGTCGAACACGTCGGCTGCCTGTGCCGGCAGCGGTGTGAGAAGCATTGCGGCGAGCAGCGGCAGAACAACGCGTGAAAGTGGACGAAGGATATTCATGGCAGTCTCTAGGCTGGCTAAGGCTCCGATCAGAATCGCAAATCCTGCGGCACATCCTCT